>DATCBZ010000079.1:0-17864 GCA_036511555.1 Steroidobacteraceae bacterium | reverse complement strand
GTATGTTTAAGAGCCTTCTGATTGCCAATCGCGGCGAGATCGCCTGCCGCATCACGCGCACCGCGCAGCGCCTGGGGATGCGCGTCATTGCCGTGTATTCGGACGCCGACGCCGGCGCCCTGCATACGCGGCTTGCCGATGTGGCCGTGCGTATCGGCCCCGCGCCGGCGCGCGAGAGCTACCTCGACATTGCAGCCCTGCTGCAGGCGGCGCGCGACAGCGGTGCTGATGCCATCCATCCCGGCTACGGCTTTCTTGCGGAAAGTGCGCAGTTTGCCGAGCGCTGCACGGCGGCGGGCATCGTGTTCGTGGGGCCGTCGGCCTCTGCCATGCGTCTCATGGGACTCAAGGACCAAGCGAAAACTTTGATGCAAGGCGCGGGCGTGCCAATCGTCCCGGGTTATTTCGGCGTCGAGCAGGATGAGGCGCGGCTCATTCTTGAAGCGGGCGCCGTCGGCTTTCCGCTTCTGATCAAGGCAGTCGCCGGCGGCGGCGGCAAAGGCATGCGCATCGTGCGCGAATCGGGCGAGCTTGCCGCGCAGCTTGCATCCGCGCGCGGCGAAGCCGAGCGCGCCTTTGGTGACGGCCGCGTCATGCTGGAACGATTCATCGAGCGCGCGCGCCACGTTGAAGTGCAGATCATTGCAGACCGGCACGGCAACTGCCTGCATCTTCTGGAGCGCGATTGCTCGCTGCAGCGCCGCCACCAGAAAGTTATTGAAGAGGCTCCGGCGCCTTGTTTGTCGTCCGCCTTGCGCCGCCGTCTGCACGAGTACGCCGTGACGGGCGCGCGCGCCGTCGGTTATGAGAACGCCGGCACGATGGAGTTCGTGGTCGGCGAGGAGGAGTGCTTCTTCCTTGAGATGAACACGCGACTACAGGTCGAGCATCCGGTTACGGAGATGATCTTAGGGGTCGACCTTGTGGAGTGGCAGCTGCGCATTGCTTGTGGGGAAGCGCTGCCGCTGTCGCAGCATGAGATCCGTGCTCAGGGCCACGCATTTGAGGCGCGCCTGTACGCAGAGGATCCGCGCCGCGGCTTTTTGCCGAGCGGCGGTCTCCTCACAGAACTCGCCTGGCCCACGCTGTCGGGGCAGGTGCGCATCGATGCCGCGGTCGCCGCTGGCGATACCGTGGGTACGCACTACGATGCGTTGCTGGCGAAA
This sequence comes from Steroidobacteraceae bacterium, assembly GCA_036511555.1. Lineage (GTDB taxonomy): Bacteria > Pseudomonadota > Gammaproteobacteria > Steroidobacterales > Steroidobacteraceae > PALSA-1196. Next base: position 16,698 of record DATCBZ010000079.1, on the reverse strand, counting down.
CTCATCGTCCTGGGCGCCGACCGCGCGGCGGCACTCGGCGCGTTGCGGGAGGCGCTCCTTGCCTGTCGGATCGAGGGCGTCACGACCAATCTTGCAGCGCTCTTGGCACTCGCGTCTGATCCGGACGTCGCCGCTGCGCGCGTCTATACACGACTCATCGATGAGCGCGGTGCGTCGCTGCTGCCGGACGTCGAAAGCGAGGTCAAGCGCGCCGCATTGCTTGCGGCGTTATCACTCATCGGACCTGCGCCTAAACCGTCCGCCTCGCCTTGGACCTGCGCGGACGCCTGGGCGTTGAATGGCGCCGGAGTTGCGGTCGTGCGACTGCAGGACGCGTCGGCAGCGATCCATGTCGTGCGACTGCAGTGCCGCGAGGGACGCTGGCAGATTCAGGCTGGGGCGCGCGCGCTTCGCGTCGATGATTGGCAGGTGATCCCGCGCAGCCGCGTTCGTTCGGATGCGTGCGCGAAGCTGTCCGACCGGCTCGTGCACTGGTCTGCGCTCGTTGCGCGCGAGCGGGTCGCGATCTGGCTCGATGGCGAATGGCACCGTTTCGAGCGCGTCAGTGCCGTGGCGGAAGCGCGGGCAGTGGATGCCGACGGCACGCTGCGCGCGCCAATGCCGGGAGTCATTTTGGCGGTGCGGGTCGCCGAGGGCGAGCGCGTCTCGCGCGGCCAGGTGCTCGTCGTCATGGAAGCCATGAAAATGGAGCACACCCTCACCGCCGGCACCGCCGGAGTCGTCGCCGAGCTTGCGGTCAGCGGCGGTGACCGAGTGCGCGACGGTGATGCCTTGTTAAAAGTGACCGCCGCGCCATCTTGATCTGCGGCGCTCGGGTTGCGTGCGCGCGAGCGCGTTAGTAGAGTCGCTGCGCGTTTCACCTGGCGAATATTCTTTTCGATGACTGCAAACGATCCTTGGATTGTCCACAAGTTCGGAGGATCGAGCGTCGCGGACGCCGCCTGTTTCGCGCGCGTCGCGGGTCTTATTGAAGCCCAGCCGCCGGGGCCTCTTGCGGTCGTGCTGTCGGCCTGCCGCGGCGTGACCGATGCGCTCCTCGGACTCATTGCGCTTGCCGAACAGCAGGACGATGCCTTTCGCGGCGAGATTGCCAACCTGCGCACCCGGCACGCCGAGATTGCCGAGACGTTGCTGTTGCCCGAGTCCGCCAGACGCTACCTTGCAAACTTCGAGCGTGACTGCCAGGACCTGGAGGGCATTCTGCAGACCGTGAAGCTCACGCGCGCGGCCGCTCGCGAAGTGACCGATCTCATCGCTGGCTACGGGGAGCTGTGGTCGACGCAGCTCTTCCACCAGTATTTCACGGAGCGCGGCGCACGCCCGGGCGAGGTGCGCTGGATTGACGCGCGCCGCGTCGTGGTCGTGGAATGGGAACCGTTGGGACCGGCGGTGCAGTGGTCACAATCGCATGAGAATCTGGCCGCCCTCGTGGAGAGCTCTTTTACCGGCACGCTCATCGTCACGGGTTTCATTGCCAGCAAGGCGCGCGGCGTGCAGACGACGCTTGGCAGGAACGGCAGCGACTTCTCCGCGTCGATCTTCGGTGCGCTCCTGGAAGTCAGTGCGATCCACATCTGGACGGACGTCGATGGAGTGCTGTCGGCGGATCCACGCCGCGTACCGGATGCGACCGTCATCGATTCGCTCTCCTACAACGAGGCCATGGAGCTTGCCTATTTCGGCGCCAAGGTGATTCATCCGCAGACGATGGCGCCGGCGGTGGGCAGCGCCATTCCCATCTGGATCAGAAATACCTTTGCTGCGCATAAGCCCGGCACGCTGATCTGCGCGCGGCCGCAATCGGTGCTGCCGGTGAAGGGCATCACCAGCATCGAACACATCGCGCTCGTCAATGTTGAAGGCGCCGGCATGATTGGCGTGCCGGGCACGGCACATCGGCTCTTCGGCGCGCTGCGCGAAGAGGGCATCTCGGTAATCCTCATCTCGCAGGGCAGCTCGGAACATTCGATCTGCTGTGCGGTGCCGCAGGCGCAGGCGCTGCGGGCAGCGAGCGTGGTACGCGCCGCGTTCGAACGCGAGCTGCAGGAGGGTCAGATCCAGAGCATCGATCTTGATCTTGATCTTGCAATCCTCGCGGTGGTGGGCGATGGCATGGCGGGCTTGCCGGGCATCGCCGCCAAGGTGTTCAAGGCCCTGGGCGCTGCGAGTGTCAATGTGCGCGCCATCGCGCAAGGCGCCTCGGAGCGCAATATCTCCGTGGTCATCGAAGGGCGCCAGGCGACGCGCGCGCTGCGCACCGTGCACGCGGGTCTCTACCTCTCGCCGCACACCCTTTCAATTGGCATCATCGGGCCGGGCGCCGTCGGACGTGCACTGCTTGACCAGCTTGCCTCGCAGAGCGCGCGCCTGCGGCGCGAATTCAACCTCGATCTGCGGGTGCGCGGCATTCTGGGCTCGAAGCACATGCTGCTGTCCCCGAGCGGCGTTGATCTGGGCGCCTGGCGCGAGTCGTTCGCAGCGCAGGAAATGGCGGCGGATATCAGCCGCTTCGCCGAGCACGTGCACGCGGATTTTTTGCCGCACACGGTTTTTATCGACTGCACGGCGAGCGAGTCTGTCGCGCGCCACTATCGCGATTGGTTCGAGCGCGGCATTCACGTGGTCACTCCGAACAAGAAGGCCAACAGCGCCAACTGGGCCTTCTATCAGTCGATGCGCGATGCCCGCCGCGTCAGCGGCGCGCATTATCTGTACGAGGCAACGGTGGGCGCGGGCCTGCCGATCATCCAGACGTTACGCGATCTGCGCGATACCGGCGACGATGTGGCGAGCATCGAGGGCATCTTCTCCGGGACGCTCGCCTATCTTTTCAATGTCTACGACGGCGCCACAGCGTTTTCGGAGATCGTCAGCAACGCGCGGCGCAAGGGCTACACCGAACCTGATCCGCGCGACGATCTTTCCGGTCTTGATGTGGCGCGCAAGCTCATCATCCTCGGCCGTGAGATGGGCTTGCCGCTGGAAATGAGCGATGTGAAAGTGGAGAGCCTCGTGCCGGTGGGCCTCGAGAGCTCCTCGGCCGATGAGTTCATGCATGGACTGCCGCGGCATGACGCGGCGATGCGCAAGCGGCTCGATGCGGCGCGCGCACAAGGCAAGGTCATGCGCTACGTCGGCAAGATCAGCGCCGATGGCCAAGCGCTCGTGGGCGTGGCGGAGCTTGATGCGCAGCATGCGTTTGCGAATATCGCTTTGACCGACAACGTGGTGCGCTTTGCCACGCGCCGCTACTGCGACAACCCGCTCATTGTGCAGGGGCCAGGCGCCGGACCGGAGGTCACCGCGGGTGGCGTATTTGCCGACCTCCTGCGCTTGGCGGCGTACTTGGGAGCGCGCCTTTGAGTGCTGCGCAGCCGGTGCTGCGGGCGTGCGCGTTTGCCCCCGCTTCGGTCGGCAATGTCGCCATCGGCTTCGATATTTTAGGTTTCGCGGTCGATGCTCTCGGCGATCGCGTGACGGCAGAGCGGTGCGCCGCGCCCGGCCTGCAGATCCGCGGCATCTGCGGTGTCGTCGCGGATCTGCCGCTTGATCCGCAGAAGAATACGGCGGGGCGCGCGATCCTTGCGATGCAGGAAAGTCTGCAATTGAATTTTGGCATCGCGGTGCAGATCGACAAGGGGATTCCTCTGGGATCGGGCCTTGGCGGCTCGGCCGCCTCGGCGGTGGCCGCGGTGGTTGCCGTCAATGCGCTGCTCGATGCGCCCTTAAGCCGGCTTGATCTTTTGAAGTTTGCGATGCAGGGCGAGCAGGTCGCAAGCGGCTCGTTGCACGTCGACAATATTGCCGCCTCGCTCTTTGGCGGCCTGGTACTGACGGTTGGCATCGACCAGCCGCGCGTCAAACAGATCCCCATTCCGCACGGTGTCGTCGCCGTCATCGTGCATCCGCACATGTTCCTGTCCACTAAACAGGCGCGCGAACTCCTCAATGGCAGCGTCGGGCTGTCGGATTTTGTATGGCAAACAGCGAACCTTGCAGGGTTCATTTCCGGTTGCTACACGGATGATCTCGATATGATCCGCGCATCTTTTGAAGATGTGGTGATCGAGAAGCAGCGCCAGGCTTTGATCCCGGGTTTTGCGAAAGTGCGCCGCGATGCGATTCGCGCAGGAGCTCTCGGCTGTTCGATCTCCGGGGCGGGACCCTCACTGTTTGCCTGGGCGCAGGAGCCGCGCGCCGCGGCGGTGCTCGCGGCCATGCGTGCGCCGTTCGAGCAGCTTTCAATCGGCGTCGACGCCTGGGTGGTCAAAATTGACTCGCCCGGGGCGCGCCTCGTGTCCGGCTGACGGCCATGCAGTTTGTCAGTACCCGCGATGCGGCGCTTAAGAGCGGTTTCGGCGCCGCACTGCAGCAAGGTCTCGCCCCCGACGGCGGTCTGTACGTGCCTGACAGCTGGTCGGACGCTGCGGTTGATCTTGGGGGTGCGCCGCTGGATCTTCCTGGGCTTGCCGAACGTCTGCTCGCGCCATTTCTGGCAGGCGATGCGCTCGCCGCGCAATTGGCCGGGATCACGCATGACGCCTTCAACTTTGCAGCGCCGTGCGTTGCCCTTTCCGGTCCCGGCAAGCTCTCGCTGCTCGAACTTTTCCATGGTCCGACCGCAGCGTTCAAGGATTTTGGGGCGCGTTTTCTGGCCGCGGCACTGGCGTGCGTAGCGCGCGGCGGCCGGCCTCTCAACATGCTGGTCGCGACCTCCGGCGACACGGGCGGCGCCGTGGCTGCCGCTTTCCACGAACGTCCCGGGATGCGCGTCACCGTGCTCTTTCCGTGCGGGCTCGTCTCGCCGACTCAGGAGCGGCAGCTCACCTGTTGGGGCGGCAATGTCCAATCGCTCGCGGTGCGTGGCACCTTCGATGACTGCCAGCGGCTCGTCAAAGAAGCCTTGCGCGAGCCTGCGTTACGCGAGCGTTTCGATCTGTCCTCCGCCAACAGCATTAACCTCGGCAGGCTCCTGCCGCAGATGGTATATTACGCCGCAACGAGCCTTGCCCTGTGGCGGGAGCATGGCGAGCGCGTCTCGTTTGTCGTGCCGAGCGGCAACCTCGGCAATGTGGTCGCCTGCATCTGGGCGCGTCACATCGGGTTGCCGATTGCTGACATCGTGCTGGCGCACAATGCCAACCGCACCGTGCCCGATTATTTGCAAAGGGGACGCTGGTGTCCGCGGGCGAGTGTTGCGACCCTGGCTTCCGCGATGGACGTCGGCAATCCGAGTAATATGGAGCGCCTGCGCAGTCTCTTTCCGGATATGCCCGAACTGGTTGCGGCAGTCAGCGCGGACTGGGTCGGCGACGAGGATATACGGCGGCGCATTCGTCTGTGCTTCGATGAATGGGGCAAAATCTGCTGCCCGCACACGGCGGTTGCCGCCGAGGTATACGCGCGGCTCCCCGAGGCGCGCCGGCGCGCAGGCCCGTGGGTGATTGTGGCGACTGCGCATGCCGCCAAGTTCAGGGAAATTGTCGAACCGCTCATCGGTGAGGAAGTACCCGTGCCCGATTCGCTCGTGAGACTATTGGCGCGCCCGACGGCGTGCACGGAGATACCGGCTGACCTTGCAGGGCTGCGCGCCGAACTCATCCCATGAACGAAACGCTACAGACTTTAGGCAAGCTGCCGCCGGCGACCTGGTTTCTGGTCGGCGGCGCAGTCGTGCTTGGCTGGGCGCTCTCCTGGGTGTGGCGCTGGTACCGGCGCCGCCGCGCGCAAAAGGCGCTGGTTGCCGCGGTGACCGCGTCCGCATCCGATTACTTGCGCGATGTGCTGGTGCCCGACGGCATGGGCGGCTTTTTCCACGTCGACTATTTGCTGCTGACGCCGCGCGGCATTCTGGTCATCGACCTGCGCGATGTGCGCGGCAACATCTTCGGCGGCGATCAGATGACCGAATGGACCGTAATGGATGGCGCGCAGCGCTTCACCTTCACGAACCCGCAGGGCGCACTCTACGATCGCATCGCCGCGGTGCGCGCCGTGGCCGGCGAGGCGCCGACGGAAGGGCGCATCGTGTTTACAAAGCAGGGCAAATTCCCGAAGGGCTTGCCGAAATGGACACTGATGGTGGAGACCCTGCGCACGGAATTTCCGTCCGCCGAGTCGCTTCCCGGGAGCGGCGCCCTCGAACGGTTCGAGGCGCCTTGGCAGCTTCTCAAAGGCTCGGTCACGCCAAGCTCAATCAATCAAATACGCGCAAGCGCCGCGCGCGCTAGCGCCTGAAGAGGCTAAGCGTCAGGACCTATTGGTGCGCGGCCCGAAAAAGAGCCAGATGAGAAAGCCCAGGAGCGGCAGGAGGATCACGAGCACGGTCCAGATGACCTTGCGGTCGGTGGAAGAGTTACTCTGAAAGATGTTGACGATCGCCCACACGTCGGCAATGAGAAGCAGCAGGCTGCCGACGCCCGGGTAACCGTAACCGTAGCCGTAGTACATGCATTGATCCCCGAAGAGATGAGCGCGCAAGCGCGTCCGTGTGCTGCATTCTAACAGTCCCGCCGAGGAAGGAAGCGCGCTATGACTCCAAACATCTCACCAGCCGCTCCACCTGCCGCAGCCGCGGGCACGCTGTCCATCGGCCGCGATCTGACGGTACGGCGCTTGGGTTTCGGTGCCATGCGGCTCACCGGCGCGGGTGTTTGGGGTCCGCCGGCTGATCGCAAAACTGCGGTACAAGTATTGCGGCGGGCGCTTGAGCTCGGAGTCAATTTCATCGACACCGCTGACTCCTACGGGCCACATGTCAGCGAGGAAATTATCGCCGAGGCGCTGCACCCCTATCCGAGCGATCTTGTGATCGCAACCAAAGGCGGACTGACGCGGCCGCGCGCCGGTCAGTGGGAGCGCGATGGCCACCCGGCGCACTTGCGCACAGTGTGCGAGGGCAGCCTTAGGCGTCTGCGTGTGGATCGCATTGATCTCTATCAGCTGCACGCGGTCGATCCGGCCGTGCCGCTGCAGGACTCTTTGGGGGAGCTTGCGCGACTGCAGGCCGAGGGCAAGATCCGTCACATCGGCGTCTCGAATCAAAGCCTCGCGCAGCTTAAGGAGTCGCAGCAACTGGTTGCGGTCGTTTCGGTGCAGAATCGCTATAACCTTGCCGATCGCGACGCGGAGGATGTACTCAAGCACTGCGAGCAGGAGGGGCTTGCGTTCATTCCGTGGTTTCCGCTGGGTGCCGGCCGCGACGCCTCGCAGGCAAAATCCGCGATTGCATGGTTACTTGCCCGCTCGCCCGTGATGCTGCCGATTCCCGGGACATCCTCAGTGCAGCATCTGGAGGAGAATGTCGCAGCGGCGGCGCTGCGTTTGAGCGCGGCCGAACTTGCGGCGCTTGCCTGACCTAGGCCTGCGCTGCGAAGTCCGCCAGTACGAGTGCGACGCAGGCCGTGAGCCTGCGCGCGTAGTCGATGTGCAAAAACTCATTGGGCCCGTGCGCGTTGGCCTGTGGACCCAGGACACCGGTGACGAAAAACTGAGTCTCCGGAAATCTCTCCCCCAGAACTCCCATAAATGGGATGGTGCCGCCCGAGCCTACGTGAACCGCATCGCGGCCGAAGATGGCTTGCGATGCCGAACTCATTGAGCGCTCAAGCCACGCTGCAAGCGGCGGCGCGTTCCAGCCTGCCGTCGCCCCCTCGCTTTCAAATTTGACCTGCGCCCCATAGGGCGGGTCGCGCTCGAGCGCGGCACGCACCGCCGCAGAAGCGCGTTCGGCATCGCAGCCCGGCGGCAGACGCAGGGACAGTTTCAGCGCCAGTTCCGGCAAGAGCACGTTGCCGGCGGACTGCACCGCCGGCAGGCCATCGGCGCCGGTTACCGCAAGCGTTGCGCGCCAGGTCGAATTGATGAGGAGCTCAAAAGGGTCGGTCGACAGCGGCCGCACTCCCGGCGCGAAAGGCACTTTCGCCGCCACCGATGCGCCCAACACGCGCGCCGCGATCGCAAGCTGCGCGCGCCGGTCGACGGGGATTGGGGCCTGCAGCTCATCGAGGAGGAGATCCCCGCTGATGGGGCTTTCCAGGCGGGCCAAGAGCTGCTCCACAATTCGAAATGCAGTCGGCGCAATCCCGGTGGCCATCCCTGAGTGCACCCCTTCGTTCAGGACTCGCACGTGCAGGCGGCCGACTAGATTGCCGCGCAGCGAAGTGGTCGACCAAAGCTGCGCGTAGTTGCCGCATTCGGCGTCCAGGCACACGACCAGCGAGGGCGTCGCAAGCCCCGCACCGAGTGCATCCAAGTGCGCAGCCAAATGAATGCTGCCGCTCTCCTCGGACGCTTCGATCAGGAGGAGACAGCGCGGCAGCGCGACACTGCGTTCTTTGAGTGCCAGAATGGCCGCAAGCGAACTGAACACCGCGTAGCCATCGTCGGCGCCGCCGCGGCCATAGAGCTTGCCGTCACGGATCACCGGCGTCCACGGACCCAAATCCGGCTCCCAGCCGGTAAATTCGGGCTGTTTGTCCAAGTGACCGTAGAGGAGCACCGATCCGGGCAACTCACCGGGCACATCAACAATCAAGAGCGGGGTAAGACCTGCAAGTCTGCGCACGTCGACACGCATTCCGGGAATCGGTTGGGCGCGGCACCAATCAGCCATCAAATTCACCGCCGCTTCCATGTGGCCGTGCCGTTCCCACTGCGGATCAAACGCCGGTGACTGATTCGGTATGCGAATGTAGGCACAGAGCCGCTCGAGAATGGAGTCGCGCCAATAGCCCTCAATGCTCTGCAGCAGCTTCGCCGGATCGATAGTCATTTTATATCCTGATTAACAATAAGTTACCTAGATGATCTCTAGTTGATTCTAGGCAGTTTGAAAAAGCGGCGCGCGTTGGCGGTGGTCTGCTCGGCAAGCTGCAGGATACTCTCGCCGCGCGCCCGCGCGATGGTCGACGCGATGTGCGGCAGGTAGGCAGGCTCGTTGCGACGCGACGGCGGTTTGGGCGCAATGTTGCGCGGCATGAGATACGGCGCGTCGGTCTCGATCATGAGGTCACGCGCCGGGATGATAGGCATGAGCGGCAGGAGATGCGCACCGCGGCGTTCGTCGCAGATCCAGCCCGTGATGCCGATTAATAATTGCAGCTCCAGATAGCAGTCAAGCTCGGCGGCAGTCCCCGTGAAGCAGTGTGCGACCGCGCCTACGAGTGAGGCGCGATGCTCGCGCAGGATGGCGATGAAATCATCGTGCGCATCGCGCTGATGCAGAAACACCGGTTTGGCCGACTCGGCGGCAAGTTCGAGCTGGCGATGGAATGCTGCGCGCTGCGCATCGTGCGCGGCGAGGTTGCGATAGTAGTCAAGGCCACATTCACCGATTGCCACCACGGCCGGCGCGCGTGCCAGTGCAGCCAGTTCAGACGCCAGCTGCGGCGACCATTCATCGGCATAGTGGGGATGCACGCCCGCCGTGGCAAAGAGCCGGCCGGGGTGGTCTTGCGCAAGCGTCAGCGCTTGGCGCGAGCTTTGGAGGTTTGCACCGGTGACAATCATTTGCACGACGCCGGCGGTGGCGGCGCGTCCGAGTACCGCGTCACGGTCCGCGGTAAAGCTTGCATGCGTAAGATTGACGCCTATGTCGATGAGCGACGCCTGCTTGACAGCGGCTGCGGCAGGAGGCGTGAACGCTGTAGTATCGGCAGTCATGCTGAGGCTACATTCTACGAGACGCGCGCAGCTTCTGTGCATGGCTTGCCTGCAGGCGGCAGGCGTCGCGAGCGCCGCAAGCGACACCGAATGGCTCGATACCGAGGGCCAGGTCCAGTACGCGTTCTACACCGAAGATGCGCGCGCGCTCACCGGGCTTGCTGCACGACTCGAGGCCAAGACAGGCACGGAACCGCTGCAAGGCTATTACGCAGCTTTGGCCAACTATCGCCTGTCGCTGACGCTCACCGCAGCCGACAAGGCACGTGCGGCCGCCGCCGCGGAACGCTGTGTCGCCCATCTCGACTCGGTCCTGCAGGAGCGCGCCGACTGGGCGGAGGCGCTTGCCCTTCAAGGCGCGTGCTTGAACTCCGTGGCCGCGCTGAAACCGCTGCGGGCGCCTTTTGCGCGGCCGCACAGTCGCTCGCAACTGGCACATGCACTTGCGCTTGAGCCCCACAATCCGCGCGCGCTGCTGCTTGATGGCTGGCTTGCCTACGAGCATCCGAAAAGCTCTGCCGACGCTTCCAAAGAACGCGCCTGCGAAGAACTGCAAGCGGCGGTGGCAGTGTTTGAGGCGGCTCGCGCCGGCATCGAGCACGTTCCTGAATGGGGCGCTGCCGAGGGCTACGCGTACCGGGCGCAATGCGAGCTTGATCGTGGCGAGGTCGCCGGCGCGCGCGATGCGCTCGAACGAGCACTCCTCATTGCGCCGGACTTCAAGCTCGCGCGACGTTTGATCGCCCGCATCACCGCGGCTTAATGCGCACCGATCTGCCCAGCGCTGCGCAGAGCGCACTGACCTCCTCCTCCGGCTGATCCCAGGACACGACGAAGCGCACGGTGCCCGAATTCTCGGCGCCCCACTCGGAGAATTCAAAGCCCGCCGCACGCAAGGCACTCTTCTCGCCATCATCAAGCCGCATGAAGATTTCATTGGCCTCGACCGGGTCCACGAGCCGCTCGGCCGCAACTACCCCGATCCGCCTGGCAAGCGCATTGGCGCGTTCGGCGTTGCGCCGCCATAGCCCCGAGTCAATGTAAGCCAGGAGCTGAGCCGCCATGTAGCGGGATTTTGACAACAGGTGTCCCGCACGTTTGCGCCGCAACTCAAAGTCGGCCACGCGCTGCAAGTCAAAAAATACCAGTGCCTCGGCGCCGAGAGCACCATTTTTGGTGGCGCCAAAGGACAGTACATCAACCCCGGCACGCCAGGTCGTATCAGCCGGGTGGCATCCCAGACTGACCACCGCATTTGCAAGGCGCGCGCCATCCAGGTGCACGGCAAGTCCGTGCCGATGCGCAAGCGCGGCGAGCGCCGCAATCTCCTGCGTGCGGTAAACGGTGCCGCACTCGGTGGCCTGCGTGAGCGTGAGTGCCGCCGGTTGTACGGTGTGCACGCTCGCAGGATTGGACGCAAGCGCCCGCGCCAACCCAGCGGGCGTTACTTTTGCCTGCGCGCCGGGCAAGAGGATGATCCGCGCACCGCCGGAGAAGAACTCCGGTGCGCTGCACTCATCGCGCACCACGTGCGCCAACTCGTGCGCAAAGATCGCGCCATAAGGCGGCGTCACCGTCGCAAGCGCGAGCGAATTAGCCGCCGTGCCGGTTGCGACCATGAACACGCGCACCTCGGTTGCGAAGAACTGGCTGAACGCCTGGTCGAGCCGGCTCGTCCAGCGGTCCTCGCCGTAGGCGGGCTCACGGCCGCGATTGGCCTCGGTGATGGCGTCAATGATTTCGGCGCTGACGCTTGCCGTGTTGTCGCTGAGGAAGCGCATCAGTCCACCTGCCAGCGAAACGACCAGGCGCCGAAGGCAAGGAAGGCTACGGCCGTCAAGGCAAGATAGGCAAGATCGGCCGCCACCTGGGAGATTCCTGCGCCATCGATCATCACGGCGCGTGCGGCATTGAGCATATGGGTCAGTGGAAATATCTGCGCCAAAAGCTGTACCCATCGCGGCGAGCCTTCGAGCGAGTACCAGATCCCGGACAGCAACATCATGGGCCAGGTCATAAGATTAAGCGCACCTCCCACCAACTCTTCACTCGAGAAGCGCGCAGCAATCGTAAGGCCGAGCGCAATCATCGACAACGCGCCGAGGATCGCAATCAGACCCACAAGCACGATGCTGCCGCGGGCGTGGAAGTGGATTATAGGGCCGACGCCGCAGTAGAGAATGACCGTGACGAACAGGACCAGGGTGAGGCGCGAGAGGACCTGCGCGCTCAGGAACTCGAACGGCGTCAGCGGCGTTGCATGCAGGCGTTTCAGAAAACCGCTTTTCCTGTAGCGCAGTACGACGTAGCCGACGCCAAAGAGACAACTGAACATCATGTTCATGCCGAGTACGCCCGGGAACAGCCAATCGACATAGCGCACGGCGGTGCCCGTAACAGGCTCGCGCACCGCCGTATGATCCTCGGACAAGAGCAGCTTCTCGACGATGTAGCCTTTGGGTGAATCGGCATTGACCCAATAGTGCGCGGGGCTTTGCGGCGCAAACAAGAGATCAAGCTGATGACGGCCGACTTTATAGATTGCATCGGCGCGGTCTGTGACGGGCACGAATTCGACGTAGCGTTCGTGCAGGAAGGGATGCTGTGCAGCGGCGCTATGCGTTGAGAGTACGCCGACTTTAAAGAGTGGCCGTTCGGGACCGCTGAACACGAAGCTCATACCGACTACCAGCGCAATCGGTACCACGAGCGTGAAGATGAGCGTGTTGCGATCGCGTACAAACTCGAGATTGCGCGCGTGCCAGACGGCCAGCAGCCGTTTTATCACGCGCGCAGCTCCTTGCCGGTAAGCTCAAGGAACAGATCCTCCAGGTTCGGCGGACGGATGCGCAGATTCGTGAGCGGCACCCGCGCGTCCATCAGCACGCGCAGCGTGCCATCAAGGTCATCCGTCGTGATCTCAACACGCTCACCGGCTTCGAAAAGGCGCAGCGGCAGTTCGCGGGCGCCGGCCGGAAACTCCTGTTTCGGCAACTCAAGCAGCACTTCCGCGAAGTGCTTGCGCAGCAGCTCCTGTGGGCCGCCCTGCGCGATGATGCGCCCCCCATCCATGATTGCGATCTCATCGCACAGCAGCTCCGCTTCTTCCATGTAATGCGTGGTCAGAATGATAGTCTTGCGACTTGCCTTGATCGACTGCACGAGCTCCCAGAAATTGCGCCGCGCTTGGGGATCAAGACCCGTGGTCGGCTCGTCCAGAAACAGAACGCTTGGGTCATTGGCGAGTGCGATCGCGAGCAACAGGCGCTGCTGTTGTCCGCCGGAGAGCTTGCGGGTGTCTCGTTGCTGCAGTTTCTCAAGTGAACTCATGCGCACGAGCTCATCGACCGAATGGCCGCTTGCATATAAGTGCCGAAACATGGTGAGGCTTTGCCGCACGGTCAGAAAATCCTGCAGCGCCGTTTTCTGAAACAGAATGCCCGACTCCTCACGCGAGCGCCGCCCGAGCGGCTCGCCGCGGTAGCGTACTTCCCCGGAAGTTGCGGCAAGGATTCCCTCCATGATCTCGATGGTTGTCGTTTTGCCCGCGCCGTTTGGACCCAAAAGCCCGAAACATGTACCGCTTCTGACCGCGAATGACACGCCATCAACCGCAGTCACCGCGGCGTAGCTTTTTCTAAGCTCGCGTACTTCGAGCAAGGGCTCGCTCACAGCGGCTCCAACGGGTGGGAATGAGGAACGCGCGATCCTAGCGGATCGGGGCTGGGGCGTCTGCCCGCGACTCGCCGCGCGGCTGTTATGATGGGCTGCCCATGATGCTCGATGATCTGCCACCGCAATTGCCCCTGTGGAGCGAGGATTCTGCCGCACAAGCCTGGGCTGTGCGCGAGAGTCGCCGCGCAAAAAGGCTTGCGGTGCGCATCTTTCATACCGGACGTGTCGAGGTCGTGGTGCCCAGGCGCACCTCGGCGCGCGCGGTCGAGGCGTTCATCGATGGTCATCGCGACTGGATCGAAACGAAACTTGCACAGACGCGCCGGCGCGCCAAGGCGGCGGAGGCATTTCCACCGCGCACCATTGAGTTCAGCGCCTGCGCCGAGCTCTGGCGCGTGCATCTTGCGGGCGGCAGCGGCGCGCTCCGCGCGCGTGCCACGGCGCCTGGAATCCTCTCTCTCACCGGCAACGGCGGCGACAATCGCGCCGTGCAGCGCGCCTTGCGCGCCTGGCTCAGCGCGCGCGCGCGCACGATACTCGTGCCCGCGCTTGCCGAATGCGCGCGTGCCTTGGGCTACGCGTACCGGCGCGTTGCGATCCGCCGCCAGCGCACGCGCTGGGGGAGCTGCTCGGCACGCGGAACCATTAGTCTAAACACTTGCCTGCTGTTTCAAAGTCCCGAGGTACTGCGCTATCTCTTCGTGCACGAGCTCGTGCACACTCGCCACATGAATCATTCGCGCACGTTCTGGCAAGAGGTATTACGCCACTGCCCAAACTATCGGCGTCTTGATGCGCAGTTGCTGGACGGCTGGCGGCGCGTGCCATCCTGGGTCATCGGCGAGGCATAAGTGCCTCGCCCTATGGGTCCCGCATGAACGAGCGTCCGTTCGAGAAGTCCGAGAAGGTGGACCTGTCCGACGAGCCCATCCATTGGGATTTGGGATCATCACTGTCGTACGGCGAGTACCTCAAGCTCGGTAATCTCCTCGATGCGCAGCGACCGCTGTCGCAGCAGCATGACGAGATGATGTTCATCATCGTGCATCAGACCTCGGAGCTGTGGCTGAAGCTGTTTCTGCATGAGCTCGATGGCGTGCTCGAATGCGTGCGGCGCGACGATCTTGACCCGTCCTTCAAGATGCTCTCGCGCATCAGTCACGTGCAGACGCAGCTGACGGCAATCTGGGATGTGCTCGCAACGATGACGCCATCGGACTACTCGGCGTTTCGCAATGTGCTCGGCCGCTCATCCGGATTTCAGTCACTGCAGTACCGCACTTTGGAGTTTCAACTCGGCAACAAAAACGCCGAAATGGTGACCGTGCAGCAGCATGACCCGCAAGCCTACGCGGCGCTCGAGCGGGTCTTGCAGGCGCCGTCCTTGTATGACGAGGCGCTGCGTCTCTTGAGCCGTCGCGGCTACGGCATCCCGGAGGATTATCTATCGCGCGATTTCAGCGTGCCATACCGCGCAAGCAAAGCGGTCGCGGGCGCCTGGCTTGGCGTGTATCACAACGCGCAGAAGGATTGGGATCTATACGAGCTTGCCGAACATTTAGTCGACCTCGATCATAAATTCCAACTCTGGCGGTACCATCACATGATGACCGTTGAGCGCATTATCGGATTCAAGCGCGGCACTGGCGGCAGCGGCGGGGTCTCCTACCTCGCGAAGGTCGCCGAGCTCAGATTTTTCCCTGAACTGTGGCAGATCCGTACCGCGATGTAAGAGCTCCGGTGTCTGCCACCCTCGGCGCGGCAGGGCTCAAAGCCACGTCGCGCATCTTCTAACCAAAGGCTTTTAAATGATCCCCATTCTCGCAGAGCCGCTCTCATGGCGTCGCTTCCAGATGGCAATTCTCGCCGAGCATCCTACGACCGGGACCAAAGACGACGACGACGAACCAGAAGATGAACACGATGGTGAGAATGAGGCGCCCGTGCGCGAGACCGACGAGAACACCGAGGCGCCGGAGGAGTTTAAGCTCGACAACGAGGATGACCTGGGTCATCCCGAAGATGACGATGCTGATGACGAGTAGCGACCCGCGGTTGACTCACCGGTGAGCGTCGGCGGCTCATACCGCACGGCGATAGACGATGAAGCCTGATTTATCGGCTACCTTGTCGTAGAGCTGCATGGCGACGGCGTTGGTCTCATGCGTGTGCCAGTAAAGACGTGCCGCGCCGGCGCTCTTGGCGTGCTCGTAAACGGCGTTAATCAGCGCACGCCCAGCTCCGTGGCCGCGCGCCGCCTCGACCGTGAACAGGTCCTGCAGATAACAGGTCGGATTGGCCTGAATCGTACTGCGATGATAAAGAAAGTGCACAAGACCGATTATGCCGCCCGCCTTCTCGGCCACCAGCGCATGCATGGGCTCGTACTCGTCGAAGAAGCGTGACCAGGTCAGACGCGTGATTTCAAACGGCAGCGCCGTCTGGCCCGAGCGTCCGTAAAATGTGTTGTAACCGGTCCAAAGAATGTGCCAAGCCGAGTAGTCGTCGGCGCGCACAGGCCGTACTTCAAGTGTCGTTGGCGCAAGGGCGGTATCGTGCTTCATTTCGCGACATTCCATTGGTGCAGAGTTGACTCATTCTCGTATTGGAGTTCGGTCGTCCGTCCCGAGCACCCGCAAGAGCGGATCGCAGGATCAGCGCCAGTTTGCCAGATGAAAATGCTTTCCGTGCGATGCGCGCAACAGCGCGGGGGAGGCATTGACGAGCCACGCTTCATCGGCGAGTTGCATGTGCTCAAAATCGTGGGCGCTGTTGCCGTATGCAATGCTCCTCATGCGCGGATGGCGTCTCTGCAGCGCCGCAAAGCACAGTGCCTTTTCGGGGCCCTGTCGATTGGGCGTCGTGAGCGCGCCGTCGAAGCGCTCGCCCTGCCATTGCGTACCCGTGCAAATGGATTCCGCAAAGCCGAGCCGTGCGCCAATCTCCGGCACGTAAAGATCGGGGCTCGCGCTCATGAGCACGAGCAGATCGCCCTCCTTGCGATGGTGCGAAACGGCGCGCAAGGCGTCGGCGAACGCGCCGTGCGCGAGGAATCCGGTTACAAAGCAGTCCGTCCACGCATCGATGTCGCTGCGCGAGGCACCGCCAAGTGTTGCCCGCATGAGCGCGGACTTGAGCGCACCGCGGTCGCCGCTGGCAAGGAAGCGCAGAACCGCAGGGATCCACAGCAGCATGCGCGGCCAGCGCGCACGATTGCGCCTAAAAAAACCGATCAGATAGGCAAGCAGCGTATCGTGGCGGCTGATCGTGCCGTCGAGGTCAAAAACGACGAGCCTTGCGGCCGCGGGCGCTTGCTGCGGCACGTTAGCCCTTAAGGCC
>DATCBZ010000078.1:0-15378 GCA_036511555.1 Steroidobacteraceae bacterium | reverse complement strand
CCTTCGCTGCTCCTGAGCTGCACAGTGCGATCGCAAGTCTCAATCTTGTGCCGGCAATGCGCGTTATCGATGCGGGGTGCGGTACGGGCGAGACTCTGGCGCAGCTTTGCGAGGCGGTCTCGCCCGACGGCTGGGTCGTAGGCTTCGATCTTGCCGCAGCGCACACGAAGGCTACCCACGCGCACCTCAGGCCGCGCTCGGCAGTGCTGCAAGCCGACCTCATGCGCCCGCCACTTGTTCCTGCAAGCTTCGATCTTGTTTGGTCGGTCAACACGATAAACCATCTGCGCGATCCATTGCAGGGTCTGCTTGAGCTTGCGAAACTATTGCGTCCAGGTGGGCGCGTCGCTTTGAGTCAAAGCTCCTTCGTGCCCGACATGTACTTCGCCTGGGATGCGCGGCTCGAACGGGTGACCAACGAGGCCGTGCGCCGCTACTACCGCGAGCGCTACGGTCTTGACGAACGTGCCCTGACTGAGATTCGTGCGCTCGTTGGGCTCCTGCGCCGAGGTAAATTCAAAAACGTGAGCGCGCGCACGTTCATGATCGAGCGCATCTCGCCGCTTGCCAGCGCGGACGAAGCATACTTTCTCGAGGCGATTTTCCGCGGCACCTGGGGCGAGCGCCTGCGGCCCTATCTCACAGGCGAAGATTTTGCGCACCTCACCTGTCTTTGCGACCCGCTTGATTCGAGGTTCGCACCGCGCCGCGCGGATTTTCATTTCCTGCAGTCCTTAACACTAGTCGTGGCAGAGGTCGCGTAGTGTCCGAAATTGCCGCGCAACAGATCATTACCGGCGCGCAGTACGTCAAGCAGATCACCGCCCTTGCATCTGACCAGCGCGCGCGTACTGCTTTCCTCGCACTCGCACTGGAGATTGCGGCCCCGGACGCCAGAATCTTCGACTTCGGCGCAGGCCCCGGAATGGATGCGCGGTTTTATGCCCAGCACGGCCGCAGTGTGGCTGCGTACGACGTTGACGCGCAGATGTGCGAGTATTTTGCCGAGCACTGTCGCGATCTAATCAGCACCGGGCAGGTCAAGCTCGAAGTCGGATCCTACCCGGAATTTCTTTCGCGCCACCGCACCGGCAGCGAAAGCGGCATTGACCTCGTGACATCAAACTTTGCGCCGTTAAACCTCATCGCTGAGCTCAACGAATTGTTTGCGGCCTTTCACGCCCTTACCGGGCCCTCCGGCCAGGTTCTGGTGAGCGTCTTGAACCCCTATTACATCGGCGACCTGCGGTACCGCTGGTGGTGGCGCAATGCGCCGCGTCTGTGGCGCGATGGCCGTTTTTCCGTTCCTGGCGCCCAGGCGCCAATTGTTCGGCGTCAGCTTGCCGATTTCGCAGCGCAAGCTGCGCCCTACTTTAAGCTCCAACAAGTTTTTCGCGGACTGCCTACGGGTGCAATGGCGCCACCGAACCGCATCGATGTATATGGCGGGATCCGATACAGCTGGGCGCGCCTGACCACCAGCCGGTTCTTGTTTCTGCTGTTCCGCAAAAGGTGACTCGTAACTGCTGTGCGGTGCAAAGTGACCTAGGGGGCTGTGCCGACCCTCGCCAGTGGCGAGTCCGCGCTGACGCCTTGCAGGGCCGCACTGCGCTGGCCGCCTTCGAGCGCCTGCCGCAATGATTCGCGCTTGCGTCGCAGGAACGGCTGCTCGACGCACCACCAGGATAGCGCTCCGAGCGCGAACGAGATTGCGATGGCAACCGTCGCGGAAAGGAAATCCCCCTCCACACCAAGCAACAGCAGAACATTGAGAACGAGTGCGTGATAGATGTATGTGCCGTAGGAGACATCCATGTGCCGTAGCAGTCGCTCTGACGATGCAGGCCACGATACCGCGCATGAGAGCACGAGCGCGGCAAGGGGCAGGAGGAACAAGGGGTTTATATCCGCACTGCCCACACTCAAGTGCAGGCGCTTCGCTATCACGCAGAGCAGCACATAGCCCAAAAGCCACCAGTGGGCCCGGCCCGCGAGCCACTTCCTCACACGAGCCCAGTGCCTTTGCATCAAAACTCCCACGCCAAAGATCCACAGGTAGGGCACAAGAGTCTCTACCCAGAAATCGTGTGCGGGCGTGCCGGGAAAGAGCGCCGGGTGGGAATATCTGAAGTGGATCGCAAGACTGGCAACGATGAGACAGATGAGGGCCGCGTCACCGGAGCGTTTTCGCAAGCGCAACGCGCCGTACAAGATCGGCAGGATGATATAGAACTCGAGTTCAATCGGGATCGTCCACAAGCTGCCGTTAAGCCAGCCGATGCCCCTCGGCCTCATGAAGCCCGGATCATACTGCTGATACAGACTCATCTGAGCGAACCACCAGCCCAGCCAATCAGCACTTGTGATGGGACTTAGAGTTGCAACGCCTGCCATCAATATCACCGCGACGCTCGCCAGCAGGCATATCCACAGCGCCGGGAAAATCCGTAAGCAACGGTTTCTGTAATAGTCATAGAGCGAATGCGAGCGTTCGAAGGATTTTGAGATCAGAAAGCCGCTGACGACAAAAAATATCGGCACGCCGGGGAATAGTCGAATTCCCAGATTGAAAAACGTCGCATTGACCCCGTGCAACTGCAACGCCGTCATGGTATGCGCAGTCACCACCTGCAAGGCGGCGAGCAGCCGGATCAGGTCGAAATTATTGACTCGCCAATCTTCAGGCGCAAAGCGGTACCCGCCATCTGCGAAGACCCGCGAGTCATGCCGATTGCTCACACCGCTGTACCGTTTCTCAGGCGAGTTACATCAGCGATCGAAGCGCGCGGCGCGCTCAGGGTCGCAACTGCCCGTCGTGCGCAATCTGCCCATAGCGATAGCGGCGGATGACGCCCAGCAGGATCGCGGGCATGAATGCCCGCGCGGTTGCCAGCAGCGCGCTCCGCCACCATGCACCATATCGCCAGGAGTACCGTAGGCTTGAGAAGAGAGTCCCCAGCACGCCAAGCCTTGCGCCCGATGCCGCCTGACTGCGCACCAGGCCGCAAGCCATCTTCGCGCGCAACTTGCGTAGAATCGCTGCGTGGTGATCCGCAACACCTGCGCGCAGCGCTTTTTCAAAAACGCGGCCGCGATCCTGCCATGCGGTAACGTCACTCCCGGAATGCTGGCCGTGGCGCCGTACCAAGGTGAGCGGCTCGTCGATGCTGTCGATCTCGCTGCACACCGCGAGGCGCAGCCAAAGCTCATCGTCCTCGCACATCACAAGTTCCTCATCAAACCCTCCCTGCTGTTCGAGAAGTTGCCGCCTGATGATTACGCTCGGCAAAGCAATAACGGTCTCCTCGGTCAGAATTTTCTCCATGATCCAGCCGGCCGGGGCCGCCCACTGTTTGGCGTTTCGCAGATGGGATCGCTGCCCGCTGGCATCCACCAGGGTAAATCTCGTGTAGCTCCACAGACGTGCAGCATGACGGCGCAGAGAGGCGATCTGCAATTCCAGCTTCTCTGGCAGCCAAAGATCGTCTGAGTCGAGAAACGCAATAAATTCACCGCGAGCTTCGCGCAACGCGGCGTTGCGTACGGCACCGGGCCTGCCGCAGTGCTGCAGCCAGATCACTCTGATGCGCGGTGGCGCGGCGAGGCTCTGCAGATACGCTCGCGTCGTAGCCTCCGAGCCGTCATCCGCGATGATCAGCTCCCAGTCGGAGAATGTTTGCGCCAACACCGATTCGAGCGCGGGCGCGAGAAATTCCACGCGATTGAACGTAGGCATAACGACCGATACTGCAGGCGTCATGGAACTCAATTGCGAACGCCTCGCGGGGCGCGATGATCTCGCGGCAACATTCGCTCGACAGTCCCGCTGCCATCGCCGTCGCGCAGATCCTGGTACATGGCCGCAAGCTTTCTTCCCACTGCCGCAAACGACAGTTCTCGCTCAAAGTGAGCGCGGACTGTGGCGCGCATCGCAGTGCCGCTGCGCCACACTATCGACGGCAGTATCGTCGCCAGTGCGCGTGAATCGTTACAGGGCCACAGTTTGCCGATGGCGCCGGCTCCGGTGAGCGCGCGAAACGAGGGTATGTCCGTGACGACCGGCGCCAAGCCGCACGCGAGCGCTTCGATGAGAGAATAACCGCTGCCTTCATGGTGGCTGCCGAGTACAAATACGTCCGCGGCGCGCATCAGCTGCTCAACCGTGTCATGCGGCACTCGCCCCAGCAGATGCACGCGTTCACGCAAGAGCGGGTCGGCGATAATCCGCGCCTCAACCGCACGCAACAGCGGCGCGACCCCAAAGCAGCAGTACAACTGCAGCCGCGGCAGCACCCGCGCCGC
This sequence comes from Steroidobacteraceae bacterium, assembly GCA_036511555.1. Classification (GTDB taxonomy): domain Bacteria; phylum Pseudomonadota; class Gammaproteobacteria; order Steroidobacterales; family Steroidobacteraceae; genus PALSA-1196. Next base: position 11,076 of record DATCBZ010000078.1, on the reverse strand, counting down.
GTCGCTGATCCCATCCAGAACCGTCATGGGATCCTTGTTGGCATTCAGGTGTCCGACCCACAGCACCGCCGGATCTCCGCTCACCTGGCAGACGCGCCGTGCTTCACGCTGATCTCCCGGAGTAAAGCGGCTGGTAGATTCGGGGATTGCGTACAGCCTGGTGCGTGGATTGACGAGTCCCGCCGTGATGAACGGCTGCGCCTGTTGCAATGCGCAGAACGTGATCCCTGCTACGCTCCCCAGAGCGCGTCGCCAAGAAGCACGGCGCCAGGATCGCGGCGCGCGACTGGCGTGATCCTGTACGACAATGGGAACTGCCGGAGCGATTACCGCAAGCGATTCTATGTCGTTGAGAAAACCAAGGCCGTGCACGTGCAACACGTCGGGCGCAAGTTGGCGCAAAAGCTCACCGAGCGCGGCGCTCTTCCTGATCTCCGGTACGGCGGCACCGAACGGCAGAAAATAGTAATGCACGCCGTTCCTTTGCAGGTGCTCCGAGTGCGCGGACGTCTGGACCACCGATACGCTCACTCCCGCGTGGCAAGCAGCTTCGGCGACATCAACTAGCGAGGGCCACGCCTGCAGCAATTCTTCGGGCGTGCGTGAGGCAGGATCGTTAAAAAAGCTGATCTGTACGACTTGCAGCAGCGCGCGCGGCATGACGGTCACAGGCTGAGGACGCGCGGATCCCAGTGGCGCACGATCTTTCGCGACGCGCGCAGCTCCCAGGGGTCATCGTAGCGTCGGTATCGATAGCGCCAGGACGCGAGCGCCCGCAAAGCGTTTTTCCCCAAGGAGGAGGCGCGAATGTCCATGACGGTCGGATATCGGCACCCCAGTACGGTTGTGAAATCGACGATGCGACGACGCAGACGTTCGCTGAGCCACGGCGCATCCTTGTGGCACCAGTAATCAATCCATTGCGGCTCGGCCCATTCATCCGCCGTGCGCGGGAATACCACCGCGTTGCCAGCGCGGTCTCGAATCGTGGGGTCCTTGCCGGCAGCGGTGCCGTACGGTTTTTCATGTCGTCGCGGCAACGGCGTATAGATGTAAATCATGACTTCAGTTGCCGGATGCACGCGTTTGATCATCCGGATGAACTCGAACGTGCGCTCCGTTTCTCCTTCCGGGTCCTGCGGCGGCGCCAACATGAACGAAAGCTCCGGGATGACACCGTGACTTCTGCATTGCTCGATTGCCGCAAGCGTCTGATCGGAGCGCGTTCCCTTGCGGATATCGTGCAGTAGCCAGTCGCTCGGCGACTCCGCTCCGATATAGGCCATGCGCAGACGACTTTTCTGCACGAGTCCCCAGGAGCGCGCGGACAGATTCACGAGCGCATCAGAGCGTGCGAAACACCACCAGGAGAGGTTGAACTTCGCCATCACCTCCAGGAGCGGGACCATGTCCACTTCGCGGTCGAAGAAGTTGTGGTCGTAGAACTGAATCGAATCGACTCCGAGCTTGCGTGTCAGATACTCCAGATCCTGCTCGAGGCGCGCCGCGGCGGGCAAAGCCATCTTGCCGCGAAACATGGCTGCGACCCCGCAAAAGGTGCAACGGAAACGACAGCCGAGCGCTGCCTGATAGCCCGCGGTTCGCTGTCCAAGATATGTTTTCGGCAGATATTGCTGCGGATTTTGCAGTCGCTCGTACGGCAACATTCCGCCAAGACTTGCGGCGGAAAACGTCCGATCCTTGTTGTGCATGACGGGCCCATCGGTGCGCCAAGACAGCCCGGCGATTGCCGCAATGGGCTCGTTGCCGCCGTGCGCGAGCGCCTGCAGAATTTCAACAAAGGTCTCCTCGCCCTGCGCCCTGACAGCGTAGTCGACATACGGCACGTTGAGCGCCGCGTCCGCACACACGGTCGGAAATGCTCCGCCCCAGATAATGGGCAGGCTGGGGCTTTTTGCGCGGATCGCCTTCGAGACCGCAATCGCTGAGATGAGCTGTGGCCCGCCCATGACGGTGATGCCCACAGCGTCGAGGCCACCCTCAGCCACGGCGCGTACCGCAGTCGCCACAAAGTCGCGATCCACATTGCCGTCGATGATTGTGGAGGTTCCTCTGCCGTCGAGAGCCTTGGCGAGACTCAAGACCGCCAACGGAAACCGCGCGTGACGACGTCCGGTGATCGTCGGATTAATGAGCAGGACGTTAGACTTTGCGCTCATGAGAGGGCTTCGACCGGGACTATCCAACGGGTCACCAGCATCTCAAGTGGCCAGCGGTAGTCGTCCCGGGTGCAGCGATAGCGTGCCAGTTGCTGCAGAAGCCTCTTGCCGCGCGAGGCGCGCTTCCAGGCAAGCTCGTGGAAGAATTTGAAGCGCTCGATGAGCTTGTACTTCTCGGCCGACACCCATGGGCCGGGTAGTCCGGCGACGTAATCAAATTGGGCCCACGCCTCCAAGGTGTCGGGCAGCTGAAAGCCACGCGCCACGGCTTCAATGACGAGCTCGCTGCCCGGATAGGGCTTGAAGTAGTAGATCGGCGTCAGAAAGTCCGGGCTCATCGAGCGCAGCCGCTTCGCGCAATCAAGCGTTGCCTGAATGCTCGCGTCGCTCTCGTCCGGAAAGCCGACAATGAAGGGAAAGTGCCCGGCAATACCATACTGCAGCATCTTCTCCGCGGTTTGGTGCACCTGCTCGATCTTGATGTCCTTGCGAATGCGCTTCAGCATTTCATTGGAACCCGACTCGACCCCCACCAGGAGCCGTCGCAAACCCGAGCGCTTACAGCTCGCCCACACCTCATCCGGCAGCCGTACGCCCTGATCAGCGCGCATGGTTGCGGCCCAAGTGATCTTCATTCCGGATTCGATGATCTTCGCAGCGAGTGCCTGAACGCGATCACGCCTGGTGAAAAATGTCTCATCCTGAAAATTGACGTCATCGAAATGGTACCGATCCCATAGCTCCTTCAATCTCAACGCCATGCGCGTCGGCTCAAGACCCACCCACTTGCGCCCGTACACAAACGGGTCCGAGCAGAATGCACAGCGGAAATTGCAGCCCTGCGATGAGATGTAGTCGAGCTGCCGTTTGCCCTTGAGCTTGAAGTAACGCTCGACCGGTATCAGTCCATAGTCGTGGGCGCGGAACTTCTCAATCTGTGCCAGCGGCCTTGGCGGGTTCTCCTGAATGCTGCCGTTTGCAAGTCGCACGGTGCAGCCGGCGCAGCCCTCAAGCGAACGGCCTGCGGCCAGGCGCTGCACAATCTCAACAAAGGTCTCCTCGCCCTGGCCGCGCACCGCAACGTCGACGGAGCTCTCGAGCACACACTCGCGCGCAAACATCGATGGATGCCATCCGCCCCAGACTACCGGCAGATCCGGGCGGGCACGCTTGGCGGCGCGTGACATCTGCAGTGCGTCTGAAATCGGCGCTCCGGTGAGCACGGTGACGCCAAGACATACGGCCGCATCGATGTGTGACAGCAGCGTGTTCTCGGCATCCGGATCAAGTCGGCCGTCGATCGTGACGACTTCGTAGATCGCCGGATCGAGCTCAGAACCAATGGCCAAGAGCGCAAGCGGCATGGTGAAGAACACCGCTCGCGGGTTGTAAAGCACCACCTTGAGACGGCCGCCATGGGCGAGGGGCCGAGTGCGATCACTCCCAACCATCGCAGAACTCACCGCACGCTCGGCGAATGTCGTGGCGTAAGCTTGAATATGGCGAGTCTCTCATTGACGAAATGCCGCTGGGCAAAGAGCGCAATCGCGAAATCGTGCCGGCTGAATTCCTCGAGAAAACCTGCCGCATCGCCGAAACTCGACAGCAACACGAGCGCGGATCCGCCCGGTTTCAAGTGCGCGCTAAGACCCGCCGCGAAGCGCTCCGCGACGTCGTTCGAGCGCCACGCACGGTCGCGATCGTTGCGTGGCGCACCCCGAAAAAAGGGCGGATTGAACAGGACGAGATCGAAGCGCTCGGCGGCGACCGGGGCGAACAGATCGCCGTGCCGCACTTCTATCTTTTCCTCGAGGTGGTTCAAGCCTGCGTTGATTTTGGCACAGCGAACCGCAGCCTCATTAATGTCGACGGCGACAACACGATGACAGTGTGATGCGCAGAATACGGCGCAGATCCCAGAGCCAGTGCCCATGTCGAGAATTTCCGCATCGCCTCCTACGAGCGTCGCGTCGAGCTGTGAGGCGAGGAACGCACCCGTGCGCATCGATTTAGGATTACACACGCTCGGAATGACGAGAATCGGTACGCCGTTGACGCGCTCCAGAAGGTACGCGTCGTATTGAGCCTTACCGGTAAGCCTGTAGCCCAGGGCCATGAGCTTGCCTAGCAGTCCACCGGCGAGCCGCGAAAAAGCCGGCCGCATCAGAATGTGCGCGGGCGACAGAACCTGCTGGTGCGCGAGTTCAAGCATTTTCTTTGCGCGGCAATAAGAACTCTGCAATCGGAGTGCCGGGCTCGCGCCACAGCGAGCACACGCAGCGCGCACATTCGGGGCGGCCGCCGCTGCGAATATCGTGGCGCAATCCAGCCATCGAATCGCAATTCAAAGCCTCCTCCAGGCCATCGCGGCAAATCGACTGCGCGGGGCCTGAGATGAAGAAGCAAGGACTGACACGGCCTGTCGCTCCGATCACCGCCGAGAGTTCAGGCGCGTTGCAATGGACGCTCGGGTACCGACTCACTCCGCAGACAGCGGAAAAATATTGATGCATGTGGCGTAGCCGGCGCGGGCTTTCCGCGATAAACCCGGAGCGAAATTCGGCGTCGTATTTGCGCTCCATTTCGCACAGCACCTGGTCAAGCGCGGGCAGATCGTCTTGCTGCAGGGCAAGGCCCGCGCCGAAGTTCTCGGCCCGGCCGAACGCGTGTGGATTGGCGACGTCAACGGCGAGAAACGAGACCTGTCGAGCACCGAGTTGACGCGCGAGTTCGACGAGGGCGGGCAGCTGCCGAAAGTTCGCCCGCTGCACGGTTACCCGCACCGCCACCGCGACGCCCGTGTCCGCCGCCGCCTTGATTCCGGCGCACACGTTGTCGAAAGCATCCAAACCGCGAATCGCGCGGTAGGTTTCGCGATCGATTCCGTCCAAGGACACGGTGATGGCGTCGAAGAGTTGCCCCGCACGGCGCGCGTGTTTCGCAAGTGACAGGCCCGAGGTCAGCAGCCACAGTTTCTGACCGCTTGCGCGCAGCAGCTCGGCAATATCGCTCCACGCCGGATTCAAGAGCGGCTCACCGCCGGAAATCAGAATCACCTTCGTCTCGAGACGCGCAAAGCTCGGCAGAAGCCGACGCACCGACTCGAGATTCATATCGGCGCGGCCGTGACGCCAATAATCACAGGACACGCAGCGCGAATTGCAGCGCTCGGTTAGGTACAGTGTCACCAAGGGCAAATATTTGAGCGCCGAGGCGCGCTCCGCGGGGCTTGCGCGCAGCATGCCGACATCGTGGCTGCCCGCAGTTTTGTCAAATGGCGAGGCGCGCAAGTTGTAATCCTGATGTCAAAAGCCGCGACAGCAGCGCGGCTGCGTACCTAGCTCGCAGGCGGTGCCAGTACCCCTAGGCCATGAGTTCCTCGCGTGTTGGAAAAGGTTCAAGTCCGCCTCGATGGGGGCGTGCCGCAAAGCCTAGACTCCAGCTGGTGCGTTGCAGCAGGGTTTCGGTCGAAACGCGACTCTTAAGGGCACGTGCGCGGCCAGCGCGGGGCTTCGATTTCGGCCCGCACCGGCAAGCGGGCGCGAGGTCCCGAGGACTTATACGGCTGCCTCCTAAAGAGAGTAGAGTGTCAGGAGCAGCGCGGCACGAGCGAGCCGCGCTCAATTCGTCGCATCCTTACCTGGAGACCCCCTTGGCCAAGCCGAATTATCGTCACGCAAAACGACAGAAAGAGCTTGCCAGGAAGACGAAACAGAACGAGAAATTACAGCGCCGCTCACCACGCACCGATGGTGTGTTGGAATCGGATCCGAGCCCTGAATCGGATCAGCCGGCGCACGCCCCAAGCCCTGCAGTAGTTGGAGAACGGGATTGAGACTTTCCTCCCTTAGCCCTGAGGCCGCGCGCCAACAGCGTCGCGACCGTTGGCGCCGCGGACGCGCGGCTGCGCAAACCTTGCGTTCGGCGTTTCCGCGAATGGAACAGATTCGCGTGGACCTGAGTTTCAAAGACGCAACGGCTTGTACGCCCGCCGAGCAATCGCACGTTTTGCATCCGCCGGCGCGAGCTTTTTTTGAGTTCCCGTGCCCGTACGCCGATTGTGATGGGCAGTTCGACTTGAATGCAGCCGCGACCAGCGTGCTCGCAAGCTCCGCTGAACATGCAGAAGGTGAGATTGTCTGTCCGGGCGTGCGTGCACGTGACCGCATGGGCAGACAAGCCTGCCACCTGCGAGTGCTCTATAAGTTCACTGCCGATTACAGCGCCACCTAGGCGCGTTGCCAGGCGTTATTTGCGGCGCGGGGTTGCGACGCGCGGATCAGGCGGGCGCGTAAAATCAACGATGAAGTGATCGCCATCGAATTTCGTCACTTTGCCGACGAGATCCGTGCGCACGTGGAAGCTCCTGCCTACTTTGCCGCCGGTCGCATCCTTGGGCGACGCGACGATCATCCGGATCGGTAGATCCTCGTCCCGTGCGAGCGTCAGGTGCCGGCCCAAAAGCGCCGTACCGGCAACGTCACCGGGTTCCCGTGACAGCTTATCCTCGTAACGCAGCACACCCCTGCCCGGCCGCCCGAAGTACGAGCGTGCGCAGCTCAAGACCACCGCACCATCTTCGGCAATCGCCGACAGCGCGCGTAACCGATTGGCGGGCTTTGCACCATACTTGGCAAACGCATCAGACAGGGTCAAGTTCATGGGGCACGTGAAGCATGGCGGACCATGGGGCAGAATACAGGGTAAGCCCGATCCCCGCCAGCGCAGGGCCGGCCGGCCCCATGGCGCATCGGCAGGAGCAACATCAACGTGCCGCGCGCACTATCAACCCTCGATCCGGCGCTCTTTTTCTGCCCCGGCACCTCGCGCCTGGCAGCAAAGAGCGTGCACGTTTGGTCGTTCGTGCTGGCAACCTCGCCCGCCTGCCGGGAGCAATGTGCGGTAACGCTGTCCGCTGCGGAGCAGGCGCGTGCGGCACGCTTCGTCGACGCACGCAATCGTAACGACTTTATCGTGGCACATGGAGCACTGCGCCAGCTCCTGGCGCGCTACACGGGGCTGCCCGCGCGCACACTTGCGTTCGCCTTGGGAGCAAACGGCAAGCCGACGCTCAACTCGCCGGCAGGAGACCGCGCCCCACTCTCGTTCAATATGACTCATTCGCATGGTCGAGCTCTGATCGCCGTCAGCGACGGACGCGAAGTGGGAATCGACCTCGAACAAGTCAACCTGCAAGTGAAGGCACTCGCCATCGCGCGACGCTACTTTGCCGCTGCCGAGTACGCCGCGATCCAGACGGCCGCGCCTTTTTTACAGCCGCGAACCTTCTTTCACTACTGGGTCGCCAAGGAAGCGGTTCTCAAAGGAGAAGGGATTGGGCTTAAATTTCCGATCGACGGGTTTGAAATCGAATTTGACGCCGAGCACCGCACTGGGCAAATTCGTATCCCGCAAGACTCACGCCTCGCTGAGGACTGGCGGGTTCATATGCTGCACGTGACAGGCGACTGGATCGCAGCACTCGCTGTGCGCGGCGACGACTGGGAATTGTGTCCGCAGAGCCTAGCGGCGCAGCCCGCGGTCCACACTTAGGCGCATTGAAATCGCCTTCAGGTCAATAAAAAGCCAATCGCACTGAAAACAACACCGACGACAGCGGCGATTCCGCCCAATACCGGGAAAAACTTGCGCTTCGAGAGGAAGTACAAAGACGACAGTACGAGCCCGAGTTCTAGAAACCCCTCACCGACATCAAGCCGTAGGGCGCGCTTTTCTTCCGTGCCGCTCTCAACTTCTTTTTTGTGTGCCTCGACTGCAATGGCTTCCGCCTCGCCCTTGTATCGATCCCGCTCGTGCCTGTATCCGTTGGCAAGGTCGCGCACCGAGTCCTTGTCGCCCCCGAGGGCGGTTGCAAGTCCAGCGCCGACGTCGAGCAGATGCTCGCGGACCTTCTTAGCGCCGAAAAAAGTCCACTGATCGTTCGCTTCGGTCTTGGCGATGATCGTGGCCGTATGCGCTCGGTGCGAGGCGATGGTCACCACGGCAAGAATGATCCCGATAATGCCGATCATGACCCCGACGCGCTGGCCGAACGGGTCCTTCGCATGCTCATGTTCCGTATGAATTTCCACTTCTGCCATGACTGCACCGCCCAAATCCCAAGAAGGGCGCCATTTTAAGCCCACCCCGGTACAATCCGCTCACCAACTCGGCATGTGGAAATAGCATCTTGGATCTGCCGAAAGGGGACCCTCCTTCGAAGGCTCCTCTGTCACTGAGCATCATCATTCCCGTGTACAACGAGGAATCCGCACTGCCCGCTCTGTTCGCGCGGCTGTACCCGGTCATGGACGCGCTGGGCATCCCCTACGAGGTCGTGTTCATCGACGACGGCAGCCGGGACCGCTCGGTCGCCGTCCTGCGGGCGCAGCACGTGGCACGGCCCGCCGAAACACGCGTAGTCATTCTGCAGGGCAACTTCGGACAGCATGCCGCCATCATGGCCGGGTTCGAGCGGGCGCAGGGCAATACGATAATTACGCTCGACGCCGACCTGCAGAACCCTCCGGAGGAGATTCCGCGCCTGGTCGAGGCCGTACGCGCCGGTCATGATTACGTTGGCACGGTGCGCCGCGGTCGCCAGGATCACTGGTGGCGCACCGGGCTGTCGCGGGCGATCAACGGACTTCGAAACCGCACCACGAACATTCGTATTACGGATCAGGGCTGCATGCTGCGCGCTTATGGACGCGATGTGGTTGATGCCGTGAACGCCTCGCACGAGGTGAACACCTTCATACCGGCGCTTGCCTATCTGTATGCGCGCGAGCCGACCGAAATCGAGGTCGCGCATGAACCGCGCCGGGCGGGCGAGTCGAAGTACTCGATGTATTCGCTCATTCGCCTGAACTTCGATCTCATGACGGGCTTTAGCGTCGTGCCGCTGCAACTCTTCTCCATGCTGGGCATGACCATCGCGGGCCTCTCAGGCCTTCTGGTCGTCTATCTTGCCGCGCGGCGTCTCATCGTCGGTCCCGAGGTCGAGGGCGTGTTCACACTGTTTGCGATCGTTTTCCTGCTGGTTGGACTTGCCCTGTTTGGCATAGGCCTAATCGGGGAATACGTGGGCCGAACTTACGAGCAGGTGCGCGGCCGACCGCGCTACATCGTCGCTGCCGTATTGGAAACCGAAACTCCGGAACGCGTGCGTGAGAGCGAACGTGTTTAAGGCCGTCGTGTTCGCCTATAGCGAGGTGGGCGTGCGTTGCCTGACCGCTCTTTTACAGCACGGGGTCGAGGTCGTGCTGGTCTTCACGCACGAGGACTTGGCCACCGAGAACGCCTGGTTTGGCAGCGTTGCAAAACTTGCGACCGACCACGGCATCGAAGTCGTGACGCCAACCGATCCCAATTCCCCGCAGTGGCGGCAGCGTATCGCTGCCGCGGCGCCCGACTATATTTTTTCGTTCTACTATAGGGCGTTACTTTCTGAGTCGATCCTCAACTGCGCCCGCTGGGGTGCGCTTAACATGCACGGCTCGCTGTTGCCAACATATCGCGGTCGCGCCTGCATTAACTGGGCGATTTTGAACGGCGAAACTCAAACCGGTGCGACGTTGCACTATATGGTGAGCAAGCCTGACGCGGGGCCGATCATCGCCCAGGAACCGGTGGCAATCGGCATCGATGACACGGCCCTTGTGGTCTCCCAGGCGGTCGCCAAGGCCGCCGCGCGTCTGCTGGTGCGGTGGCTGCCGACGCTTGCCAGCGGGCCGCCGCCGGGGCGTCCGATGAATCTCTCGAAGGGTTCCTATTTTGGCGGCCGCACGCCGGAGGACGGTCGCATCGACTGGTCGTGGCCGGCGGCGCGCATCCATGCCTTGATCCGGGCTGTCGCGCCGCCCTTCCCGGGCGCCTTCACCGACCTGGGATCAGAGCGAGTGCTGTTTGCAGGCTCCAACTGGTGCGCTCAGAAAAGCCGCTATCCGGAGCTTGCGCCCTGCCTGTATGCCGAGGCCGGCTGCCTGTATCTTGATTGCACCGATGGCTTGAGGCTCAAGATCGCCTCGCTCAGCGTCGATGCCAAACCTGTCGACGCCTACGCTTTCAGCAGACTCTACGGCGAGGCGCCGCTAACACTTTCGGCTACTGCATCCAAAAGGAAACTTCAACTATGAAGAAGCTGCTCATTCTGGGGGTCAACGGCTTCATCGGCCACCATCTGAGCGAAGCGGTACTGCGTGACACGGACTGGCACGTGTACGGCATGGATCTGGAAAGCGATCGTGTGGCGAATTTTCTTGATAATCCGCGCTTTCATTTCTTCGAGGGCGACATCACCATCAACCGCGAGTGGGTGGAGTACCACATCAGAAAGTGCGATGTGCTGCTGCCGCTGGTTGCGATTGCGACGCCGGCAACTTACATCAGCGATCCGCTGCGCGTATTTGAGCTCGATTTCGAGGCGAACCTGCCGCTCATCCGCCAATGCGTGAAGTACAAAAAGCGTGTCGTCTTCCCCTCCACGTCGGAGATCTACGGCATGTCTGCCGACCGCGAATTTCATCCGTATGATTCCTCTCTGGTGTTGGGCCCGATCCCCAAGTCGCGCTGGATCTATTCATGCAGCAAACAGCTTCTTGATCGTGTGATCTGGGCGTATGGCGAGCAGGGGCTTGATTTCACGCTGTTTCGCCCGTTCAACTGGATCGGCGCAGGTCTTGACCGCATGCTGGCGGCGAAAGAAGGCAGCTCGCGCGTTCTCACGCAGTTTCTCGGCAACATCGTGCGTGGCGAAAACATTCAGCTCGTCGATGGCGGCGCACAACGGCGCTGCTTTACCTTCATCTCCGAAGGGATCGACTGCCTGATGAGAATTATCGCCAATGAAAACAGCGTCGCCTCCGGAAAAATCTACAACATCGGCAATCCGCAT
>DATCBZ010000077.1:0-6255 GCA_036511555.1 Steroidobacteraceae bacterium | reverse complement strand
AAGAAGCGCGGCCGCATCTTTTATCGCTACGGCAGCGAGCTGCGTCCCGTCTCCATGGCGACGATCAGAATCGCTTATCGCAACAAGCGTGGCGGCTATGAATGGAAGGCCTTCACGGTGTACCGCACGCATCATGGCCCGGTCATTCGAAGCGATGAAGGCAAGTGGATCAGCATTGCGCTCATGCAAAAACCCATCGAGCAGTTGAGCCAATCGTTCCTGCTGACCAAAGCAGAAAACTACGCCTCGTTCATGCAAGTCATGCAACTGCGCGCCAACTCCACCAACAATACGATCTTTGCGGATGCGGACGGCGACATCGCCTATCTGCATCCGCAGTTCATCCCGCGGCGCGACGATCGCTTCGACTACACGGGGCCGGTCGATGGTTCGGACCCCGCGACGGATTGGCACGGTCTGCATGCGCTCGAGGAGGCACCGCATCTTCTTAATCCGCCCAACGGCTGGATCATGAATACCAATGACTGGCCGTACTCGGCGGCGGGCGAGGAGAGTCCCAAGCGCGATCTGTATCCGCGTTACATGGACACCGTGGGGGAGAACCCGCGCGGCATTCACGCAACGCTCCTGTTGCACGACAGGCAGGACTTTAGCGCAGCTTCCCTCACCGCAGCGGCGTTTGATTCCTACCTTCCCGCCTTCGCGCGTCTCGTGCCGACACTCGTGCAGGCGTACGACGCGGCCGACGCCGCAAGTCCTCGCCGCAGCGAGTTGGCGCAGCAAATTGAGGTTCTGCGCGCCTGGAACTACCGCTGGGCAGCGGATTCGGTGGCGACTTCGCTGGCATGCCTCTGGGGGGACGCAATGTGGAGCGAGGTCGAAAAAGAGGCGAAGGCTGCCAGAGTATCGGTGTATGACTATATGGCCGAGCGCACGAGCGCGGAGCAGAAGCTCGCCGCGCTCGCTGCGGTGTCAGATCGGCTGCAACGGGACTTTGGCAGCTGGCGCATCGTCTGGGGCGAGATCAACCGCTTCCAGCGCTTGACGGGCGATATTGAGCCTAAGTTTAGCGACGACGGCGCAAGTGTTCCGATCCCGTTTACGTCCGCACGCTGGGGCTCATTGGCCTCCTTCGGTGCGCGTCGCTATGCGGGGACTGAGAAATACTACGGATCAAGCGGCAACAGTTTCGTTGCGGTGGTCGAGTTCGGCGCGAAAGTATCGGCGCACGCTGTGATGACGGGCGGCGCAAGCGGGGATCCGAAGTCGGTGCACTTCAATGATCAAACGCCGCGCTATGCCGATGGCGCACTGCGGGACGTTTATTTCTACCCGCAAGAGCTCGTTGGCCATACCGAGCGCCAGTACCATCCGTACTAAGACGACGCACCGGGTCCTGAGTTACGCCGGTTGCGGTTGCTGCGGCGCATATTCAGCTGGGAATTGCGGCAGGGAGTCGCTGATCGGCCACCATTTGCAATTTGATGCCACTTGGATGTGCGCAACCGGTCTTGCGGCGATGGGTTCATCCACCAGACCCACTCTGATGCGCAGTACATTCGGTAGAGCATCGCGCACGCTGTAAATCGGCGCGCCGCAGCGGCTGCAGAACACGCGTTTCTTTCCCGGCGAGGATTCATACGCTGTCAACAGGTCGGCGCCGCGAACGAGATTGAAGCCTGCAGCGTCGATTGCGGAGTTTGTGGCCAACGGGCCGCCCTGAGCTTTACGGCATTGGCGGCAGTGGCCCACTTCGATGGGCGCAAGCTCCCGAGCGATGCGAAATTGAATGCCGCCACACAAACAGCTGCCGGTATACATGCGACCTCCTGATTCTTAGGAAAAGTGCGTGCGGTATGCGCTACTCGTCTGCGCCATAGGCAGTCTCCAGCGCGCGTGTTTCGATTCCCTGCTCATTGAGATAGCGACTGAGGGAATCGCTGCGTCCGTGAGTGAGCAGCACGCGCTTGGCGTGGGTCGCAAGACACGTCGCAACGAGCGCTGGCCAGTCCGCATGATCCGAGAGTACAAAGCCACGGTCGTAGCCGCGGCGGCGACGGTCGCCGCGCACGCGCATCCAGCCCGAGCAAAAGCCGCTCGAATGTTCGCCAAAGCGCCGCATCCACGGGGTTCCGGCAGCCCCGGGAGGGGCGATAATTAAAGCGCCACGGTAGTCGACCGGCCGCTCGGTTGTGGCGGCGAGTGTCGGCACCATGTCGATCCCGGCTCGGCGGTAGAGATCGACAAGTGTGCCCACTGCGCCGTGGACATATACCGGCTGCGCCGTGAAGGCGCGCAGTTCCGCGAGCACCCGCTGCGCCTTGCCCAGCGCATAGCAGAACAGCACGGAGGCGACGCCGCGTTCGCGGTTCAAATGCCACCAGTGCGCGATATCGGCGATGACCTCACAGGTTTCGGGCCAACGATAAATGGGCAACGCAAAGGTCGCCTCGCTGATGAACACGTCGCATTCGAGCGGAACCAATGCCGTGCAGGTCGGGTCGGGCTGCCGCTTGTAGTCTCCCGAAACGACCCAAATCCGTTCGCCGTGCTCGATGCGCACCTGCGCGGACCCCAGCACGTGGCCAGCCGGATGCAGCGAAACGCGGGTCGTGCCAAATGTTCTTGGCGAGCCATACTCAATCGCCGTCACGCTATGGCCGGATCCTAGGCGATGACGAGCGATCGAAGCACCGGGCTCTGCAACGACGTAGTGTGCGCTGCCATGGCGCAAATGGTCCCCGTGCGCATGCGTGATGACGGCGGTCTGCACGGGTTGCCAGGGATCGATGTAAAAATCCCCTGCTGCGCAGTAAAGGCCGCGAGCGGTGGCGCTGACGAGGGCTTCAGAATCGTTGGTCACAGCGAGTGCGAATCACGGCATTGGCACGTTAAGGTTGCCGTAATGATTAGGTGTGCAGGCAATGATTACAACCCGCAGCAACATTTGGTCCTCGGTACGCCGCACGGCCGTGAGAGCACTCGAAGTGCGCTGTAAAGAAATTTGATGCCGAGCCCGGGGGTGCCGCGCGCAAGGGCGCGCAAATCGGCGCGCAAATCCAAGCGGCGCACCGTACTGTCAAGACTCTGGCCGAGTGCGCGTCTGCGCCGCCGCGCCGTGCGCGCGTTGCAGCGAGCACCGCGAATTTTTCAGGTTCTAATCGTGTGCGCGGCGATCGGCGTGGGGTGGCTCGCCCTCAATTGGATCTACCAGGTCGTGCGCAAGCCGTCGGAGCTGTTTTTCCCGGTCAGCGGCACCCTCTACAAAACGCCGCAGCAGACCTGGCAGCAGTACGCGCCGCTCTTTGAGAAGCACTCAACGAACATTATGACGCCGGAGCTGCTCGCGGCGCTGGCGCAGGTGGAGGGTTCGGGCAATCCGGTCGTGCGCACCTACTGGCGCTGGTCGTGGAAACCCTCGCCGTTCGATCTGTATCGGCCGGCATCAAGCGCCGTGGGGATGTACCAGATCACCGATGGGACGTTTGCTGAGGCCCGCCACTATTGCATCCACCATCACCAGGTGATCGAGGATGGACCGTGGGATGCCTGGCGGTCGTGCTGGTTCAATCGCCTCTATACGCGGGTCGTACCTGCACACGCCGTTGAGCTGACCTCGGCGTACCTCGATCACAACGTAGCGAGCATTCTTGAGCGCCATGGCATCAACTCCGCAACGCTTAAGCAAAAGCAGGATCTGGCCGCTGTGATCCATCTATGCGGCGCCGGGGCCGGCGATGCCTACGCGCGTCGTGGCTTGCGTCTTCTGCAAGCCCAGCACTGCGGCGCTCACGAGGTGCGGGCCTACGTCGCGCGCGTCGCTGCAATGCAGCGGGTATTTGCGATGCTTGCGGCCGGACATGCGAGAATGTGAGCCGTCTACCAGGGACGCAAGAATAATGCCGCGGCAACAATGTGCTGGCGCCGTGCTGATGGTGAATCCGGCGGCCTTCGGCTACAACCCCGAAACGGCCGCCACCAATCTCATGCAGCGGCCGGGAGAGGGCGCGGATCCTGGAACCAATGCGCGCGCACGGGCGGAATTCTCGGCTTTGGTGCGCGCGCTTGAAAGCGAAGGCATTGCCGTTTGCGTGATTGAAGATACGCCTGTACCGGCCAAGCCCGACGCGGTATTTCCGAACAATTGGGTAAGCTTTCACGAGGATGGCACCCTGGTCTTGTATCCCATGCACGCACCGAGCCGGCGTGCGGAGCGGCGCCCCGAGGTCATTGCAGCAACGCTTGAGCGGCTGCGATTCAAGGCGCGGCGCACGCTGGATCTCACCCATCATGAGGCGAGCGGCCGTTGTCTCGAAGGCACGGGCAGTCTCGTCCTGGATCACATAAGTAAGATTGCGTACGCGGCGCTGTCCGCGCGCACCAATCCGACCGTCGTTGCCGAGTGGGCTCGCCTGATGGGATATGAGGTGGTGACGTTTGATACCCGCGATCAAGCAGGCGCGCCGATTTATCACACCAATGTGATGCTTTGCATCGGCGCTCGTTTTGTCGTCGTCGGGGCCGAGCTCATTGTGCCGAAGGATCGTGCGCGCGTGCTTGAGCGACTCACTGCAAGTGGTCGGGAAGTGATCGAGTTGCGCGCCTCCGAAATCCAGGCGTTCGCCGGCAACATGCTGGAACTTGCAACATGGGATGAGGCTCTGGGGGATTCGCACGTGGTCGTGATGTCGGCGGGTGCGCGCGCGGCCTTGTCGGTTGAGACCTTTGGCCGCTTGAATGCCTGCACCGACACGACACTTGCGGTGCCGCTGCCGACCATCGAACTGTTAGGCGGCGGCGGCGTGCGCTGCATGCTCGCGGAAGTCTTTCTGCCGTGACGGCTGCCGCCGGGGCGCGCGCGACAGTTCTTGCCGAGCAGGTGTTCGGCGCGCTTGCCGATGGGGAATTCCATTCCGGCGAAGAGCTGGCACAGGCGCTTGGTGTCAGCCGCAGCGCAATCTGGAAAGCAGCGCACAAACTGCGGGCGCTCGGATCGACACTGCACGCGGTGCGCAACCGCGGCTATCGCCTCGCCGACGCCGGAGAGCCGTTGCAGGCCGAGCGTATTCGCGACGGCATTGCGCGCAGTTTGCTCACGCGAGTGCGCGACCTTGAGGTCCTCTGGTCGGTTGTATCGACCAATACCCTGTTGCTCGCACGCGGCCCACCGCCACTGGGCGAGAGCAACGTGGCGCTGGCGGAATTTCAGAGTGCGGGCCGGGGCCGGCACGGACGCACGTGGCTTGCGCCGCCTGGCGGTGCGGTGTGTCTTTCCTTGAGCTGGACGTTTGCGCAGATGCCGCGCGATGTCGGCTCGTTGAGTCTTGCAATCGGAGTATGCGTGCTGCGTGCCCTGCGCAGGCTTGAAGTGCCCGAGCTGCATTTGAAGTGGCCTAACGATGTGTTACTTGGGGACGCAAAATTAGGCGGGATATTGATCGAGCTGCGCGCCGAGGCGGCAGGCCCTGCCTGTGTGGTGATTGGCATTGGCCTCAATGTAGCGCTCGGGCGTGCGCTCATCACGCAAATCGGTGCGACCGGTCTTGCCGCGGCGGATCTTGCGGCAGCGGGCATCTTGCGAGCGCCTCGCAATGCCATAGCCGCTTACCTCATTGAGGCGTGTCTCGCCGGCCTTATCGATTTCGAGCGTGAGGGTTTGCGCGCGTTCATGGATGAATGGCGGCGCGCAGATGCGTTGCGCGGCCGGCCGGTAACCGTGTTGAACGGTGAAGAGCGTATCCGCGGCGTTGCGCGTGGAATTGATGCCAGCGGCGCGTTGCTGGTTGACGCTCCACAGGGCCAACGCAAGTTTGTTTCCGGCGAGGTCAGCGTGAGGCCCAACGCGTGAGCATCCTGTTAGTCGATGTTGGCAACACACGTGTGAAGTGGGCGCTGATGCGAAATGGCAAGCTGACGCAGCAGCGCGCCGCGTCGCACCAGGGCTGGCAGGCGGACGATTTTGCAAAAAGGATACTGGGGCGTGCGCGCGGCATCGAGCGCGTCATCGTTGCAAGCGTCGGCGGAAGACGTTTGGACAGATATCTGGCTGCGGCTGTCCGGCGGATTTTGGGGGTTGCGCCGGAATTTGTCGTTTCGACGCGGCAGCTTGGGGGCGTGGTGACAGCGTATACGGAGCCTTGGCGGCTCGGGGTAGATCGGCTGGTCGCGGTTATCGGCGCTCGCCGGATGGTACCCGGATGCGCAGTCTGCGTAGTCGATGTCGGCACCGCGATGACGATCGACCTCGTCGATGTGAAAGGCGGGCATGTGGGTGGCGCCATCATTCCGGGACCG
>DATCBZ010000076.1:0-4529 GCA_036511555.1 Steroidobacteraceae bacterium | reverse complement strand
TTGATCCCGCAGGGCGCGAGGTCACCTACTCCGAGCCGCAGGGCGCGGATAGCGGCTACGGGCACACTGATGTCGTCTCACCGGCCGCGGGAACCTGGACTGCCTACGTCTGGACGCGTCCGGCGGGCGTCGCCGGTAGCTACACCGGCACCGACGTGCAGTTCACCTGGAGTGCCGAGCGCTATGTGAGCTTCGGCTCGTTGAGCCCGGCGACACTTACGATTGCGCCGGGAGCAAGCGTGCCACTCACCGCCGCCTTCAACATGCCGGTCGCGGCGGGCGATAGCAGCGCGGCCATCCGCTTTGGCCAGTCGGCGGGCTTAGCCGGCACGAGCCAGGCTGAAATCCCAATCAGCCTGCGCACGCTCGTGCCCGTCGGTGCAAGCGGCGGCAATTTTAGCGGGACGCTTACCGGCGGCAACGGCCGCGGCGCACCGGAAACACAGACCTTCGCGTTCAACGTACCGTTAGGCGTGAAGAACATGAGCCTTGCAGTCAACTTCTCGGACCCGGGCTTTGTTGCGGAGGGCCTGTTGGTGGACCCGAACGGTCTGGAGCTCAGTGTCCAACCGAGCGTCGACCCCGCCAACACCCCGACGTTGCTGTCACAGCTGCAGCTGAATCGCGCGAACCCGCAGGCGGGCCAGTGGCGCTTCATCATGCTGCAGAACTTCTTCTCCTCGGGGAAGAACACCTCGCAGACCTACACGGGCCAGATCCGCTTCAATACGGCGCAGATCACGGCAGCCACCTTGCCGGCAGGCGGCCAGCTGCACGCGGGCACCGCCGTAGTGGTTCCTGTGTCGGTGACCAACAACAGTGCGATCGCTCAGTGGTACTTCGCTGATGGCCGACTGGCGGCCAATGCAGCGATGAACCTCACGAACGGCAACAATGCAGCATGCGGACCGACAACGATCCCGGGCTGCACGCTGTTCATCCTGCCGACTGAAGTTGCGAGCGCAAGATTCTCGGTCTCATCCACCGTACCGATGACCGTCGATGCTTTCGATGCGACAGGTGGTACGGGTGGACCGCTGTTTGTTGAGACCGGCTCGCCGGAGACATTCGGTACCAGCACGGGTAACTCGGCGACGGCGTCGATCACTGCGACGGAAGTACCGTGGGGTCCGTGGGTGGTCTCACCGTCCGAACACGGACCTACACCGCCCGCTGGCGATCAGGCGCTGCCGTACCACGCAACTGCAGTCCTGGTGATGAAGCCGTTCGACGCTGCCGTTACGGCAGACAGCGGCGACGCTTGGACGGATCTTGTATTGGGCACCAGCACATTTAGTCCCCTGCAGCTGGCACCGGGTCAGTCAGGCACTATCCACGTGACCTTCAAGCCGACCGCGGCACAGGTTGGCACGACGGTCAGCGGGTTCCTGTACATCGATACCTTCAACCTCGGCGTCCTGAGCGGCGATGAGGTTGTGCGTCTCCCGTACAGCTACTCGGTAGTGCGCTAGCAGCGTGTCAAACTCGCCTGAGTAATCAGGCGGGACGATAAAAGGCAAGGCCCGCCGGAGGATTTATTCCCCGGCGGGCCTTTGCTTTGGTGGGCTACGGGCTTGCGGAAAAGCTATTCGTCCGTCTCCACCATGCTCGCGGATTGCCGAATCATCCACGCGAAGCCAATGCCGCCCGCCAAGTAATGCTTCTGTTTTACGAGCGGGCTGTCGGCAAAGGCGGCGCCGTCGAGCGTGTCGTAGCGGATGTAGGCACCCACCCAGTATTTGCGATAACGCTTCGAGAGCGCCGACAGCACCTGGCCGCCGGAGTATCCGCCGCGTGCATCGAATGCCGGCCGCTCGGCCGTCGCGTACTGTGGCGCGACCGAATAGAAATATTCGTGATACTTGCGCGCGGCGAACATGGGTCCGGCGCCGATGCCCAAATTCCAGCCGCTCCATCCGGCGACATTCTGAATATCAAGATTCAGCCGTGGCGAGAAATTCCAGCCGATGAACTGCGGCGAGGTATCCACGGTAATCGGTACGCGAAACGGCAGCACGACGTCGAGCTTCGTCTTCTCATCAGGTGCGTGCCATAGATGTAAATTCACCGACGGGCCAATCTCAAAGGTCGAGCGTAGATTGGGCATGCCTTGGCGCGCATGGTCGTCGCTGCTTTGCACCGGAATGGTCGCATTGACACTCACGCTTAATTCAACGTACTGGTGATTGAAAAATTCGGCGCGCACGCCGTCGCGATCTGACTTGAGGAAATCGCCGCGATAGACGAAGTACGGCACGGGTACCGGATAGACGCGGGACTGATCCGAACCGCGATAATCCGGAAACGACAGCGCCCCGATCCCAAGACCCGCCTCCCATAAAGGCTGCTGGTCGGCGTAAGCGCAGGCGGCGCATGCAAAGGAGAAGAATGCGAATTTCGTCGCGGGTCGGAATCGCGATGCCATGATGACGTCCACTGTGGTGCGCATCGCGCAACGGCGGGCATCCTTGACGATATACCCGTCATTGGCAAGGACCTGGACACCTGGGCATCGCTACTGACGGCGACAACACTATTGCGTTGTGGTCGCGGATGCCGCTGCTCGCAGGCCTTGCCAGGACTCGGGTTGCCGACGACATCGGGGCCTGAGAACATCTGTCATCGCATGCGCCGGGGCCGCCCTGGGCGCGTCAGATCCGACCCTTGGGGGCGTAGCAATTGAAGACCACATCAAGCGGCGCGGAAGTTCGCGACAGTTCCCTCACCCGGCGCGAGGAAGGCTTGAATACGCGCTGCGTACACAGCGCGCACGCGCCGGAGCCGACCACCGGCGCGGTCGCCGAACCGATCTACCTTTCAACGACATTCGAGCGCGACGCGGACGGTGCGTATCCTCGCGGCTATCGCTATGGACGTGAGGGGACGCCCAACCGCACGGCGCTTGAATCCTGTATGGCGGCGCTCGAGGGCGGAGTTGCTGCTCTCGCCTTTGCATCGGGCCTGGCGGCAAACATGGCGTTACTTGAACTTCTGCGTCCAGGGGATCATGTGGTCGCGCCGCTTGCAGCGTATTACGGCACGCTGAAGCAATTTCG
This sequence comes from Steroidobacteraceae bacterium, assembly GCA_036511555.1. Taxonomy (GTDB): domain Bacteria; phylum Pseudomonadota; class Gammaproteobacteria; order Steroidobacterales; family Steroidobacteraceae; genus PALSA-1196. The sequence continues at coordinate 1,473 of DATCBZ010000076.1, read as the reverse complement.
CGAGCATGTGATTGAACGCGGCGTGGCCGTCGACTTTGTCGACTTCAGTGACCCGGCCGCTATCGGCCGGGTACTGACCTCGCGCACACGTCTCGTGTGGATCGAGACGCCTGCCAATCCACTCCTTGGCATAACCGATCTTGCGCTCGTCAGCGCCATGGCGCACGACAGCGGCGCACTCACGGTTTGTGACAATACATTCGCAACGCCGGTGTGCCAGCGCCCGTTCAACTACGGTGTCGATGTGATCGTGCATAGCGGCACGAAGTATCTGGGCGGTCACAGTGACGTGTTGAGCGGTGTGCTCGTCATCCGGCAGGATGCGGCGCTCGCCGAGCAGCTCCTTAGTTGGCAGCGTCTTACCGGCGCGGTGTTGGCGCCATTTGACTGCTGGCTCCTGAGGCGCAGCATTGCAACGCTTGGGGTGCGCGTGCGCGCGCAGTGCCAGAACGCGCTCTTGATTGCCAACTTCCTGGCCGCTCATCCGGCGGTGGAGCGAGTCTACTATCCAGGCTTGCCGCAACATCCCGGTCACGCCACTGCCGCTGCACAGATGCCGGGCGGCTTCGGTGCGGTGCTATCAGTGTGCGTTGCCGGCGGCCGGGAAGCTGCGATCGATAGCGCGCGCCGCACGCGCTTCTTTACGCGCGCAACGAGCCTGGGAGGCGTCGAAAGCTTGATCGAGCATCGAGCCTCCATTGAGGGCCCCGGCTCCAGCACGCCGCAAAACCTGCTGCGGCTATCCGTGGGCATAGAGGATTCCGAGGACCTGATCGACGATTTGGCACAGGCGTTGGCGTGAACCGCATTGCCTTGGCGGCGGCATTCGCGCTGCTCGCGTTTGCCGCCAATTCAATTCTGTGTCGGATGGCGCTGCGACATGCAAGCATCGATCCAGCAAGCTTCACAAGCGTACGTCTGAGCTGCGGCGCGGTAACGCTGTGGGTCTTGGTGCGGCTGGGCAGAGGGCGCGTCCGCGCAGGCGGCACCTGGAGTTCCGCACTCGCGCTCCTCGGCTATGCTACGGCCTTCTCCTTCGCCTATGTCGCCGTGACGGCCGGCACCGGCGCGCTCCTCCTCTTCGGCGCCGTGCAACTCATCATGATCGCGGTCGGCTTGGTACGCGGAGAGCGAATCGATGGGCGCATTACGCTCGGTTGGCTGCTCGCCATCGCCGGTGTGGTGATCCTCGTGCTGCCGGGCGTGTCGGCGGCGCCGCCGCTCGCCGCGGCGCTCATGTTGGGCGCCGGTATCGCTTGGGGAATTTACTCATTGCGCGGTCAAGGCTCGAGCGATCCGCTCGGCGACACCGCCGGAAATTTTATGCGCGCGGCGCCGGGCGCACTTATCGTCAGCGCGCTCATGTGGCGCGACAGATCTTTCGATGCAGCGGGTGTGCTGCTCGCAGCACTATCCGGTTCGATCGCATCCGGCCTTGGCTATGCCGCGTGGTACGTGGCGCTGCCGCGTTTG
>DATCBZ010000075.1:0-11153 GCA_036511555.1 Steroidobacteraceae bacterium | reverse complement strand
AGAACGCAGGACAAGGCGGCCGCGCGTCCCGCCGCGCCGCCGTCACCGCCGCCGCCAGTTCCCGGACCCGTCGTGGCGACACCGGCCGCAAGCTCGCCGTTTGAGAATTTAAGCCTCTGGGGCTACGGCGAGGTCTACTACACGCGCCCGACGCATGACGCCGTCCGCAGCGAATTTGATCTGGCGCGGGCAGTGTTTGGCATCGGCTACAAGTTCGACGAGCGCACGCTGTTCAATTCCGAGTATGAGGTGGAACACGCGGTATCCTCCGCCGATGATGTGGGCGAGTTCGAGGTCGAACAGTTCTACGTCGATCGACTGCTGACTGACAAGGCGGCGGTACGGGCGGGCCTTTTCCTCATGCCCTTTGGACTCTTGAATGAGTACCACGAGCCCACCAACTTCTATGGCGTGCAGCGCAATTTCGTCGAAACTCTGATCATTCCCAGCACCTGGCGCGAGGGCGGCCTCGGCTTTCATGGCGACACCGACATCGGCCTTTCCTGGAACGCAGGCTTCACGAGCGACCAGGATCTTTCGAAGTGGGACTTTGCGCCGGAGTTTCCGCAGTATGCGACGGCTCTTGAACTTGAGGACAATGATGTCGCACCGCTGCAGGCAACACATCAGGAACTGGCGCTTGCGAAAGGTCAGCACATCGCTCAGTACCTCGCGCTCAACTATGACGGCGTGCCGGGCCTTAAAGTCGGCGCCGGCATTTTCAACGGCAAGCTTGCGACCGTCCCGGCGCCGCCGAACGCACCGGTACCGGATGATCAGCACCTCACCTTGTGGGAAGCACATGCGCGCTGGATGCCGGGCAATTTTGATATCTCCGCACTCTACGCACACGGTGCGATCACGAATCTTGCGGCCATCAACGCCTCGAATCCCGGCTCGCCCAACCCGATCCCGTCCTCGTTCCTGGGATACTATGGGCAGGTCGCATACGCCGCATGGGACCGAGGCGGCTATCGGCTGGCGCCGTTTGTGCGCTGGGAGCACTACAACATGGGCGCAAGCTATGAAGGCGTGAGCGGACCGGTGATGCCGACCGGACTTGTGCCCGTGTCCTCCGACCCTGGCGATTATGGCCATTGGCCGCAGCCATACGACAGCGTCTGGACCTTCGGCGCCAACTATTATCTGGGACCGCACGTCGTGCTCAAGGCTGATTACCAAACCTATCGGACGAACACGGATTTCAGCCGCTACGATTTGGGCCTGGGGCTTGCCTTCTAGCGCATGAAGGCGCGCCTGCTCCTCATTCCGCTCGCGCCACTTGCGATGTCTGCGCCCGCCTACGCCGTTACCTACATGACGGCCGAGCAGGCGCAGACACTGATGTTCGAGGGCAGCTTGCTGACGCGCGATACGAGGACTCTCAGTGCCGACGAAATTCAGGCCATCGAGAAGGACTCAGGGGTAAAGGTCGCAAACCCGCAGCTCAATGCCTGGCATGACGCGGCCGGTGGCTGGTTCATCCTCGACCAGGTGATCGGCAAGCACGAATACATCAACTACGCGGTGGCGCTTGATAGCGCGGGCAGCGTGCGTCAGCTTGAGGTTCTCGACTACCACGAAAGTTATGGCGGGGAAGTGCATCTGCCGGCATGGCGGCGCCAGTTCGTCGGCAAGCACCACGGCTCGCCAGTGCAACTCAATAACGACATCAAGAACGTCTCCGGCGCGACACTGTCCTGCGGTCATCTCACCGACGGCGTCAGAAGACTGCTCGCAACCTATGCACTCGTGCTCGCCCCCGCCGAGCATTGAACGGGCGCGGCCGCTGCTCGGTACCCTAGTTGCGGTGCGCGTCGACCGCGCATCGCCACGCCGCGCGCAGCGTGCCATCGAATCCGCATTTGAAGCGGTGTCCCAGATCCAGCGTCTGATGAGTTTTCAGGATGCAGCCAGCGATGTCAGCCGCCTGAATCGCGAAGCGGCTACCAAAGCCGTGAGAGTGCACGCGCATACCTATTGCGTGCTCGCCTGGGCGGCGCACATCGCGCGCGTCTCGAACGGCATATTTGACGTCAGCGTCGCCGGGCGGCTGACCGAATGGGGCGTACTGGCAGCGCCACCGGCGGCGCAGCCCTTCGATCCGGCTGCAACATTTCGTGACGTCGAACTGCTGCCGGGGTGCTGCGTGCGCTTCAGGCGCCCACTGTGGCTCGACTTAAGCGGCATTGCCAAAGGTTATGCTGTGGACCGTGCTATCGCGCAGCTCACGCATTTCGGCATCACGAGCGCCCGCGTCAATGCAGGGGGCGATCTGCGCGTGCTCGGCACGCAGACGGAAACCGTGGCGCTGCGCACTGCGGTGCCGCAGCAACTGCTGCGGCCTGCGCTCGAGATTGAAGGCGCGGCGCTTGCAACGAGCTCTGGCGCTGTCACGCGCCGTCGCCATGGCGATGGCTGGGTGAGTGCGCATGTTGCAGGCGCCAGCCGCGCTGCCATTGATGCGCGCACCACCGTGTCGGTCGTTGCAAGGCGCTGCGTGCTCGCCGATGCCCTGACGAAAGTGGTACTCGCGGATCCCGCGCATGCCGCACCCGTGCTTGAACACTTTGGCGCGGGCGCCTACGTACACCACCCTGACCTGCCGGGCGGCGGCTGGCAGATCCTCGGCACCCTGCAATGACGCGCCACCGCTATCTTGTCTGGCCAATCGTCGCGGGGGTCTGGGCGAGTGGTGTGCTGTGGCTCATATTTCATGATTTTCTCACGCGCCGCGGCGAGTTCGGGGTGACCGCGAATCCGCTCGAGCACTGGTGGCTGGTCGCACATGGAGCTTTTGCCTTCGCATCGCTGTGGCTCCTCGGATTTCTATCGGTTGCGCACGTGGGCGGACGCTGGGCGTGGCGTCGGCAGCGCCGCTCAGGTTTAGCGCTCCTCGCCGTTTATGTTTGGCTCGTGCTGAGCGGATATCTGCTCTATTACGCAGGCGGCGATCAGTTTCGCGCCGCGGTATCGCTCGGCCACTGGACGGTGGGCGCCACCGCCCTCTTCTTCCTGCTGTTGCATCGGCGCATGCAGCGCAAGAGCCGCACGCAGGCTTAGGAGACGCCCATCTCGATCGACAGGCGCACGAGATCGGCTGTGCGTGTGACGCCCAATTTTGCCTTGATCTGCGTACACACATTGGCCACGGTTTTATAGCTGACGCCGATTGCAGCTGCGATCTGCGCAAGGCTGCGCCCCTCGCTCAGGAGCCGCAGAATCTCAAGGTCCCGCTCGGTAAGCTTATTCCAAGGATCGGCATCGACCGGCCCGTGCAGCGCAAGCTCCTGGGCGATTTCCCGCTCCACGTAGCGGCCACCATCGATGACGCGATGCAGGGCTAGCTGCAGCTCCTCCGGGCTTGCATTCTTGCTGACGTAGCCGCGCGCACCGGCCTGCAGCGCGCGTGCCGCGTACATGGTCTCGGCGTGCATGCTAAAGACGAGAATACGCGTGCTGGGACTGATGACGAGGAGTCTGCGCAGCAGTTCGATCCCACCGATTCCGGGCAGATGCAGATCGAGGAGGATGAGATCCGGAGCCAGCCGCTGTACGAACGACAACGCCTCGCGGCCCGTCGCGGCTTCAAATATCTCGGCTTGCGGCAGCGTCGCGAGCAAGCGGCGCAAGCCATCTCGCACCACAGCGTGATCGTCTACGACCAGGACCTTCATGGGCTCGTTTCGGGGACTAACTCCGGAGGCGTCTCGCGCGGCAGGCGTGCGATGACGCTTGCGCCACTGCCATCGACATGATTGCGTACGCTCAAGCTGCCTCCCAAGGCGGCGATGCGCTCCCGCATGCCGGCAAGGCCAAGTCCAGTTTCCGCAGTCGCTGCGGCAAAACCCACTCCATCGTCGGAGACCTGCAGCACGATATCCCCTGGCGGGTCGGATTTTATACTTACGGTGACATTACGCGGCCGACCGTGACGGATCGAGTTCGTAAGGCTCTCCTGAATGAGCCGATAGAGGGTCGCATCAATGACGTCGCCGAACCCCACATCCGGTGCACCCATGTCGAAATGCAACGCCAGCTCCGGGTGCCGGCGGCGCCAGAAAAGGCCGAGATTCTCCACGGCCTGCGCAAGGCCGATATCGCTCAAACCGGTCTGGCGCAGACGGCCCAGAATCGACTTCACATGCTTTTGCATGTGGCTGACCGCCTCGCGGATCGAGCGGCCGCGCTCGAGTGTTTCCGTATCGCCGCGCACTTCGGCGGCGCTCGTGATACTCGCCACGTCAATGTTCACCGCGAACAGAAATGGACCTACATCATCGTGCAGATCGCGCGCCAGATCGGCGCGCTCCTCCTCCTGGATTGTCAGAAGCTGCGCGTGCAGGCGTTGATTGCGGGACTCCAGGGCGCCTAGATGCTCTGCCATGGCGTTAAATGCACGCGCCAGGCGCTCCACCTCCGGCGGCCCGCCCGGCGCCACGCGCGCGGCGTAATCGCCAGCGCCAATGGTGCCAAATCCCGCCGAAAGTGTCTCCAGCGGGCGCAGGCTGCGGCCGGCCGTCCAGTAGATGAGCGCAAAGCTCAACGCGCAGAAGAGCAGCACGATCACCATGGCGTCGTGAAATTCGGTCCACGCCTCGCCCACTTCGTTGTGCGGATCGGTCTGCAGCCTGATCGCATTACCCGCCGTGACGGCACCGCCTATCGGGATCAGCGCAGTTGTCGATGCGACGCCCAGGAGGTCAAAGAACCAATCCGGTTCCGGATGCAGCGGCGTCGACAGCACCGAGCTTGCAACAACGTGGCCGGCAGCATCGAGGAGGCTTGCGCGCACGTGGCGATCGGCATTGAAGGTTGCAATCAAACGCGTGAGATCGTCCTCGCGATCCGCGATCTCCGCCAGCCGTTCGATCGAGTCGCGCACGCGGTGTTCGCCTGAGAGGAGCGCAGCCTGCATTTCTGCGCGTGCCGACTGCGCCGCGTGCCACCAAGCCAGCACGCCGCCGGCAAGCAGACTTACGAGCAGCACAACGCCCACGAGTACGATGAGCCGCGCCCGCAAGGTCAGGCGCGCAAGCGCGGTCTGATGCCGCGTCTGCAGGACGGAATTGCTCGTATTCAACAAACCGCGATCATTTCCGCAAAGACTCCATGAGCCGGTCGCTGCCGGGCCGCAGCCATCGCGAAGCACTTCAGGAGCCTCGTCATGAAGTGGCTGAGGCGTGGAATCATAGCCTGCGAGCAGCGTTCGCGCTGCGTCGGCATTTTCGGAAACAGCGGCTTGAGCGCGCGCTGTCTTTAGTGACCGGCGCTGGCAGCGTTTGCGATGCGTTTGCTTTGCGGTGCAATCCAGATGGCACCGGCGGCCAGCAGGAACACAAACGCAGTCACAAAAAACACCCGATCAGTTGCCAGCATCACCGCCTGGGTCTGCACCAGTGCTTCGAGCTGACGCAGTGCCTGCCCTGCGCTGGCACCTGCTCGGGTGAGCGTATCCAAAAACGCCTGACTGCCGTTCAAGGCGCCGGCGATATCGCCGCGCCGCGCGCTCGCCAGGTCCTCCCAGTTCGTGGTCGTAATTGACGTTGCAAAGGCTGCGGCGGTGGAACGTGTGAAGGTGAGCAGGCTCGCCGCCGAAGTGGTTTCGCGGGGCGCGACGGCACCCAGCGCCACCGACATCAACGGTATGAAGAAGAACGGCAGCGCCAAGCCCTGCAGCAGCTGTGGCCAGACGATTTGCAGGAAGGTGCTATCGGTCGTAAAAGTGCTGCGCCACATCGTGGTCACGGCAAGCAACGTCACGCCGAACGACACCAGCAGCCGAACGTCGTATTTGCTCGTCATGCGCGCAACGATCGGTGACATGACGATCGCGAGCACGCCCTGAAAGGCGGTGGCGCGGCCCGCCCAAGTCGCGGTGTAGCCGAGATTTGTCTGCAGCCACAATGGCAGCAGCACGACGGTTGAGAAAAACGAGCCGAAGGTGAGACACATCACGATGACAGCACTCGTAAAGCCGCGGTGTCTGAACACGCGCAGATCAACCACCGGGTGCTCATCCGTCAGCTCCCAGATGAGAAATGCGACAAAGCCAATCACGGCGATCAGAGCGAGTGTGATGATGAACGGAGAGTCGAACCAGTCGAGGTCCTTGCCCTTATCGAGCATGACCTGCATCGCGCCCACCCAGCTGATGAGTAGCCCCAGTCCCACGAAATCAACCGGGATACGCTGGGTATCAGTCTCGTGCTTGGCAAGCATCCGCCAGGCAAATACCGCGACAATGATTGCCACCGGCACGTTGATGAAGAAAATCCACGGCCAGCCCACGCCATCAACCAGTGCACCGCCCAAGAGCGGTCCTGCGATCGGTGCGGCGACGGTCGTCATTGACCACAGCCCGAGCGCCTGCGTCTGCTGCGCGGGCGGAAACACCCGCCGCAGCAATGTCTGGGTCAGCGGCATGATCGGACCGCCGCAAAGACCCTGCATGACGCGAAACAGCACGAGAAAGCTGAGCGACGGCGCAAACCCGCACAGCGCCGAGCAGATGCCGAAGCCGAGCATGGAGGCGACGAAGAGCTTCACCGTGCCGAAGCGCTGCGATAGCCAGCTCGAGAGCGGCACCATGATTGCCTCGGCGACTGCGTACGAGGTGATGACCCACGTGCCCTGGTTCGGCGATACCGCAAGGCCGCCCGCGATGTTGGGCACCGACACGTTGGTGATGGTGGTGTCGAGTACCACCACGAAATTTGAAAGTGCAAGCAGGCCGCCTGCAATCCACAACGCGTTTCCGCTCATCGGCGAGAATTCCCCGCCCGCTGCGCCCGCTGCGCTTGTCGTACTCTTAGCCATGCCGATGCCGTACGGCGCGCTATCTGCGCGAGGCGTCGATGACGGCATTCATTGACAGACCGACGCGCAGCGGATGCGCCCGCAGCTCGGCCGGATCCAGTGCAATCCTGACCGGCAGGCGCTGCACCACCTTGATCCAGTTGCCGGTCGCGTTCTGCGCCGGAATGAGTGCAAAGGCGGCGCCGGTGCCGCCGCCGATGCCGACGACCTTGCCGCGATATTTGACCGCACTGCCGTAGAGGTCGGAAGTCAATTCCGCCGGCTCGCCGATGCGTACATTGCGCAGCTGCGCCTCTTTGTAGTTCGCATTCACATACACGGCTTCTATCGGCACGATGGTCATCAAGGTCTGGCCGGGCTGCACCTGCTGGCCGACCTGGACTGCGTTCTTGGCGATGACGCCGTCAATCGGCGCAGTGATTCGCGTGCGTGCCACATTCAGTTCGGCCTGCTGAAGCTTGGCGCGCGCCGCCTGCACTTCGGGATTGGCGGCTGCGCTCGTGCCTTCGATGAGCGCGCTGTTGACGGAGCGCTGGCCGATCGCGGTCGTCTTTTGCGCGATGGCCTGAGCCTGCGCCGCCTTGGCTCCGGCGAGCGCCGCCTCGGCTGCCGAGAAAGAATTTTGCGCCTGCGTCAATTCCTCTGCCGATACGGCTCCGGATGAGCTCAACGCCTGCCGGCGCGCAAGATCGACGCGTGCGCGCTTGTAATCCGCGGCGGCGCTTTGCCGCTGCGCCGTGGCGTGCGCGATGTCGGCGTCGCGCGAAACGACCTCACTGCCAAGAGCTGCGTCATTAGCAAAGTATCCTCGTACCTTGCGCTCAACCTGACCCAGCTGTGCCTGCGCTTCGGCAAGCGCGATTTGCGCATCGGCGCCGTCGAGCGTTACGAGTAGCTGGCCCTTCTTCACGATGTCCGTGTTACTCACAAATGCCGCTGCCACCGGCCCGCCATAAAGCGGCGTCACCTGCGCCACGTCCGCATCCACGTAGGCGTTATCGGTTGTGATCTGCCCGGCGGTGATCCAGAACCACACGGCGGTGCCGATGGCCCCGGCAAGAACCACGGCGCCCAGGATCAGAAATAGGCGTTTGCGCCGCTCCTGAGGTTTCCTCGCAGGCGCGGTCGCGGCATCCGGCTCGGGAGCCGGCGCAGGGGTCGTGTCGAGCAGTTTGACTTGCGGGTTTCTGGCGGTCGTAGAGTTCGGCATGGAAGCAGTCCTGAAATAATTGGAGTGCGCGCGTTCAGCTTGCGGTGTAGCCGCCGCCGAGCGCTTGCACGAGTTGCACATCAAGGGTGAATGCGCGCGAATTGAGGTCCGCGACGATGACGCGCGCCTGCAGTACCGCATCTTCAGCCAACAGCACTGATTGGTAGTTGGCAAGGCCGCCCTCGTAACGCAACCGCGTCAGCCGGAAGGCCTCCTCATCCGCTGCAAGGGCTGTGCGGCTTTGCGTCAAGCGCACCACGAGCGCGCGCTCGCTCGCGGCCGTGTCGGCAAGCTCCTGCAATGCCTGCACCAGCGTTGCATCGTAGCTTGCGACCGCATCATCGTAGTCGGCACGCGCGCCGCGCAGCTGCGAGCGCAGACGGCCGCCTTCAAATATAGGCAGAGTGACCGCGGGTCCGACGCTGCCGATCTGCGAGGTGTTCCTGAACAGGAGATTCGCGAACAGCGCCTGCTGACCAATATAGGCGGCGAGATTGATGTTCGGATAAAACTGCGCGCGCGCGACGCCGATTCGCTTGGCCGCCGCTTCAGCGCGCCAGCGGGCCGCGACGATATCCGGTCGGCGCCCGAGAAGGTCCGCGGCAAGCTGCGCGGGCAAGCCGAATGCCTTCACTTGCGCAACCGCAGGGCGCGCAATCTCAATGCCGCGATCAGGCCCCGCGCCCATGAGTGCGGCAATGCGATTCTTGGCGTGTGCAATATCTTCATCGACGGCTGCGAGCTGGGCGCGCGCGGCAGGTGCGCCGGCTTCGGCTTGCTCCAATTCGGCGCGCGTATCAACACCGTTTGTGACCCGTCGCGACACCAGTCCCGCGGTCTCTTCTTTGACCTGCGCCGAGCGTTCCGCCAGATCCCGTTCGGCGAACAGTCGGCCCAGATCCGCATAGGCGAGAGCGATTTGTGCCGACAGCGCGAGGCGCGTTTCGGCAGCCTCGGCTTGCGCAGCGCGCAGCTCCGAGGCGGCGGCGGCCACGGCAGAGCGATTCTTGCCCCAGAAATCGAACTCGTAGCCGAACTTCAGCGCCAAATAACCGGACGAGTTGTAGCCGCGCGGCAGATATTGAGCAAACTGCGCCGGGAAGCCCTGATTCAAACTTTCTTTGACCTCCGACAGCGAGCCATCGCCTTCAAGGGATGGCAGCTCGCTTGCGCGCGACTCCCCGTAGGCCGCTTCGGCCCTGGCGATTCGCGCTTTGGCTTGTGCAAGCGATGGCGCCCCGGCGAGAGCTGCGTCGATGAGCGCGCTGAGCTGCGGGTCTGCGTAGACCGTCCACCAGCCATCCGCGGGCCAGGCAACGAGCGGCGCCGCGAGACTCTTAGTCGCCGCGTAGCTTGCCGCATCCTTGCCATCGGGCGCCGCGCCCAGATCAGGTACCGTTGCGCATCCGGTGAGCGCGAGAATAATGATGCCGCCGAGCGCGGCGGCTTTGGACGGCGCAAAACTTCCCATGAGGTACGAACTCCCTTGACCGTACAGTACGGTCACCCTTGTGTTACTATGGCTTCGCCCATGGGAAAGGTCAAGGGATAACCGTACCGTATGGTCAAGACTACGACAGTATCGTCTAGGGCGGGTGCCCGGGATCAGCGTCGCGAGGCAATCCTCGCTGTCGCACGCGAGGTGTTCTTCGAGCAGGGCTATTCCGCGGCGTCGATGTCGACGATCGCCGCAAGGCTCGGGGGTTCCAAGGGCACCCTTTACAACTACTTCAGGAGCAAGGAGGAGCTGTTCGAAGCGCAGGTACGCGATATGTGCGGCGATGCCGCGGATCGCATACTCGATGTGGGCGAGGACGGCCCGGCCGCTGAGACGCTAACGCGCCTGGGCGAGCAGTATCTGCAGCACCTTTACTCAGAGGACACGGTGCAGATGTTTCGGATTCTGGTGGCCGAAGCGCAGAGGAGCCCCGAGCTTGCGCGCGTCTTCTACGAGGTCGGGCCGGCGCGCGGACAGAAAGGCCTGCAGAACTATCTCGAGGCGGCCCAGGCGCGCGGCCTCATTGAGGTGTCCGACTGCGCGCTGGCAGCGGAGCAGTTTCTGAGTCTGTGCAAGGGGCGCGCCCACTTGCAGTTTCTCTTGAACCTCATTCCGCCGCTGGGTGTCGAGGCGATGCGCCTGCATACCGCACAGGCCGTCAAAGCGTTCATGACGCTATATGGCGCGCAGCCTCGCCTCTAGCGCGCCTTTCGACAGTGGTGGGTCAGAACTTCTGGCCGAACCGTAAGCCAATCGTGCGCGGCTGATTGGGCAGATCGTATTTGGCGATCTGGCCGCACAGCGACACGTCGCACTCCGAGAAGCGCGCCAGCACCGCGCGCTCATCGAACGCGTTACTGATGAAGAGCTCGGCCGTCATGCCGTGCTTTTCAACTCCAGCCGAGAAATCCGCGATCGTGTAGGAAGGCATCTCGCCCAAATCCTCGCGCGCCACCAGCCGCAAATCCGCCCAGCGAGGCCCTACGTAGACGGCCGAGGCCTGCAGATTCGCCTTCCATCCGGATGCCATCGCAAAGCTATAGCGAGCGGTGACATTGCCCTTGAACTTCGGCGTTATCGGCAACTGCGTACCCGAGGGTGCAAACTGCTCGTAGCCCGGGACACCACACTGCGTCAGGTCGACGCAGTACTGCTGTGAGAGTTTCGCATCGGTCCAGGCGAACCCGCTCGAGAGGGTCAAGCCTTCGGTCACGGCGTATTCAAGATCGCTTTCAAGGCCCTTGATTCGGGCCTCACCCGCATTCGCAATGATGGTGAGCGCATTCGGCCCCAAGAACGAGAACTGGAAGTCCTTCCAGTTCTCCCAGAACACATCGCCATTCACGCGCAGCCGGTGGTCAAACCACGTGGTTTTCCAGCCGAGTTCATAGTTGGTCAGAAAGTCCGCTTTGTAAGGCGGCTCGGTGCCGCCGCCGTTGCGGTTCACGCCGCCAGGTCGGAAGCCCCTCGACCACGTCGCATAGATCATGTGGTTGGGATCGAACTTGTAGGTCAGATTAAGCTTCGGAGAATTGCCCGCATCGGCGCTCCTGCCGTTCAAGTCGACGCAAGGCGCGCCGTGAAACGGTCCTGACCCGGCAATACACGTCGCAATACCCTCATGCG
>DATCBZ010000074.1:0-2735 GCA_036511555.1 Steroidobacteraceae bacterium | reverse complement strand
CGTTGCACAGCATTACGATAATCACCTGGGTCCCGTCTATGTGTGGATGGTCGGTGACCTCGAACTTGCATTTGCGAAGAGCGCGCTCGAACTCGACGCTCTGCCGCTGCCTGCCAAGGCCGCCGGCACAGCACTTGATCTGGGCGCGGGCTTTGGCCTGCACGCATTGCCGCTCGCGCAGCGCGGCTACACCGTTACCGCGATTGACAGCTGCGCGACACTCCTGGCGCAGCTGCGCACGCGCGGCGCGGCATTCACCATCAATACGATCCACGCGGATATCGCAACCTTTGGTGCCTACGTCGCACAGCCCGTCGATGCCATTTTATGCATGGGCGATACGCTCACGCATCTGCCCGATCATGCCGCCGTCGAATCACTGCTGACGGCGGCGGCGGCCGCCTTGGCGCCGCAAGGACTTTTTGCGGCAACGTTTCGTGACTATTCGGCAACCCCGCCAGTCGCGGAGCGGCGATTTATTCTGGTGCGCGCGGAGCAGGAGCGCATCCTCAGCTGCTTTCTCGACTACCAGGACGAGCGCGTCAGCGTGTACGATCTTCTGCTGCAGTACCAGGAGGGTCGCTGGCAGCAGCGGGTGAGCTGTTATCCGAAGCTGCGCCTCGACCCCAAATGGGTGGAAGCCAAACTTGCCGCACTCGGATGCACGGTGCGCCGTGAGCCCGGCGCCGCCGGCATGGTGCGCATCGTCGCGATCAGATCTTAGCCGCTTTGCCCTCCTCCTTTGGCGTATGCAAGGAATGCGTGGCAAAGGCGATCTCAACGCCCAGCGCGGCAAAGCGCTCCACAATCGCAAGATTAATCGTCTGCTGCAGATCAGCGTAGGTCTTGTAGTCCGAGACGGTGACAAAGAACACGGTCTCAAACTGCAGCGACCACTCCCCGAAAGACAGGAAATGACAGCGATCAAAACGCGTGTTCGGCTGCGCTTCAATCACGGCGCGCACCGCCGGCGGAATCGCCCGCAACTTCTCCGGAGGCGTGTCATAAGTCACGTTCAAGCGAAAAGCCGAGCGGCGTTCGCGCATGCGGCCGTAATTGCGCACCCGACTCTTCAGAACATCGGCGTTCGCAAGGATGATCTGCTCGCCGGACACACTCCTCAGGCGCGTGCTTTTGACACCGATGTGTTCCACCGTGCCTTGGATGTCATCAACCGCAAGCGAATCGCCGATCCCAAATGGCTTGTCGAGGGCGATCGACATCGAGGCCAAAACATCGCCCAGCACGCTTTGCACGGCGAGCGCCACCGCGACGCCGCCGATTCCAAGGCCCGTGAGCAATGGCCTGATCTGCACGCCCAAGTTGTCGAGCGCGAGCAGCAGCGCCATCGTCCAAATCGTAAGTCCCGCAATGAAAACGATGATGTCGATGGAGCCGGACACCGCCGCATCGGTACCGGCAGCGCCGGCGCGACGCCCACGCCGCTCGATGGCGTAACGCACGGCCGCCATCGCCCACAGCCCTACCTGGAACCAGAAGCTGAAGACGATCGTGATGTGAATGATGTGCTGAATGCGCTCTGGAAAGATGAGCAGCATCGAGGCGCACCAGAGCGCAACCACCCAGAGGAAAATACGGCTGGTGCGTGCGATGAGCAGAGCCGTCACTTCGACGGCCACTGGCTGCGTGCGGTTCGCCTCGCGCCATTTGCGCCGCCGGGCAGCAATGAAGCCCCTGACCACGGGCAAGACGGTGAACGTCAGCAGAAAGGCAACGAAGGCAAGCGTCCAGGCGGCAACGCTGTTGCCGAAAAAATCGATGCCCCAGATATAGCTCCAGTTCGGCACTGCCTCTCCAGCGTGATGAAACACGATGGATTATATGCAGCATGCCGCGGCGCGGGAGGCCGCTAGAGGGGAGCCTGCTCCGCGTCAGCCATGCCAAGTTCCTTCAACTTGCGCGTGAGTGTGTTGCGACCCCAGCCTAAAAGCTTGGCCGCTTCCTGGCGGTGGCCTTGGGTACGCTTCAGCGCGGCGCGAATGAGGACGCGTTCGAGCTGGGGCTGGGCTTCATCGAGGAGCGGCTGCTTGGCCGTCATGGCGCGGGCGTCCGCCCAAATGGCAAGCGCGCGTGTCCAGTCGCTGTCGGCAGCGGTCGAGGGTGCCGCCGCGGTGAGCTCCGGCGGCAGATCCTCGAGGCGCACTTCGCGGCCCGGAGCAAGGACGGCGAGCCGCCGGCACAGATTGACGAGTTCGCGCACGTTGCCGGGCCAGCTATAAGAGGCGAGTTTTGCCAGGGCCTCTGCTGCAAACACCTTCGGTGCCACCGCGAGCTCCTGCGTTGCGAAGCGCAGATAGTGTTCGAGCAGATCCGGAATATCCTCAGCGCGAGCGCGCAGCGGCGGCAATTCAATGCGGATCACGTTCAAGCGGTGGTACAGATCCTCGCGGAAGAGGCCGCGCTCCACATGCGACTGCAGGTTCTGATGCGTCGCCGCGATGACCCGCACGTCCACCTTGATAGGCGTCTGCCCGCCGACCCGATAGAACTCGCCTTCAGCCAACACGCGCAACAGCCGCGTCTGCAGCGGTGTCGACATGTCACCGATCTCATCCAGGAACAGCGTGCCGCCGTCAGACTGCTCGAAACGCCCGCGACGCTGCGAATCCGCGCCGGTAAAGGCGCCTTTTTCGTGGCCAAAAAGCTCCGACTCCAGAAGATCCGCCGGAATCGCCGAGGTATTAAGCGCAATGAAGGGCTTGCCCGCGCGCGGG
>DATCBZ010000073.1:0-3179 GCA_036511555.1 Steroidobacteraceae bacterium | reverse complement strand
ATTCACGCGGTCCTCGCGCGCATGAGCGAGCTTGATCTCGTCCTGCAGGTGCATGGCGAGGTGACGACCGAGGGCGTCGACGTATTCGATCGCGAGACGCGCTTCATCGAAACGGTACTCGCGCCTCTCGTGGAGCGTTTTGCCCGACTGCGTGTCGTCTTTGAGCACATCACCACGCGCGCGGGTGTCGAATTCGTGCAACAGGCACGCGCGGGCGTGGTCGCCACGATCACTCCGCAACATCTCTTGATGAATCGCAATGCGCTCTTTGCCGGTGGCATCCGCCCGCACCACTACTGCCTGCCGATCCTGAAGACCGAAGACGACCGCGCCGCGCTGCTCGCTGCTGCGACCAGCGGCAGTCCCAAGTTCTTCCTCGGCACTGACAGCGCGCCGCATGCGCGCCGCGCCAAGGAGGCCGCCTGCGGCTGTGCCGGCATCTTCTCCGCACACGCCGGCATCGAGCTGTATGCGGAAGCGTTTGAGGCGGCGGGCGCACTGTCGCGCCTGCAAAAGTTTGCATCCGAAGCCGGCGCAGACTTCTACGGCTTGCCTCGCAACGAGGAGAGGATCACCCTCTCGCGCGATCCGTGGTCGGTGCCACAAAGTTTTACCTTCGGCGGCGAGGAGCTCATTCCGCTGCGGGCGGGCGAGCAGATCACCTGGCGCATGGCGCCAAGAGGCAGCCAAGCATGAACACCGCGCCGCACAGCGCCGCCGTAGCGATTCCTCCGGAGACGACCCAGGCGGCGGGCCCCGCTCGCATGGCGCGGCGCTTTCGCGGCTTTTTACCAGTAGTGGTTGATGTTGAAACCGGCGGCTTTCATTCAGCGACCGATGCGCTGCTTGAAATTGCCGCAGTACTGATCGAGATTACCCCCGCAGGTGAGCTCGTGCGCGGTGCGACGCACAGTTTTCATGTGCAGCCTTTCGAGGGCGCACGCCTTGATCCGGCCGCGCTCATCGTCAACGGCATCGATCCGTTCCATCCGCTGCGACCCGCGCTGCCGGAGCGCGATGCCCTGCAGCGCGTGTTTCGCGAAGTGCGCCATGGCTTAAACGCCCACGGCTGCACGCGGGCTATTCTGGTCGGCCACAATGCGGCTTTCGATCTGGGGTTTCTGAACGCGGTGGTCGCACGCGCGGATCTGAAGAGAAATCCCTTCCATCCGTTCTCGTGCTTCGATACGGCAACACTTGCCGGCGCAGCGCTCGGTCAGACCGTGCTGGCAAAGGCCGTGCGGATCGCAGGCTTCAGCTGGGATTCCGATTCAGCGCATTCGGCCGCGTATGACGCCGAGCGCACAGCGGATGTGTTCTGCTGTGTTTGTAATCGTCTGCGCGAGAGCTTTCGTGACGCCGAGACCCAGGCCGGCACGCTCGGCTGGATCTAAGCTTCAGCGTGCGCCTCGGCGAGCAGTCTTTGCAGCTCGCCGCTCTTGTACATTTCAAGCGCAATGTCGCAGCCGCCAACGAGTTCACCGTTGATGTAGAGCTGGGGGTAGGTCGGCCAGTTCGAATAGCGCTTCAACCCCTCACGCAGCTCCGGTTCCGCGAAAATGTTCACGTGCTTGAACTCCGCACCGCACGCGCGCAGCGCTGCGACCGTCTGCGCGGAGAACCCGCACTGCGGGAAATCAGGCGTGCCCTTCATGAAAAGTACCACCGGACTTGATGCGAGCTCCGACTTGATGCGTTCGACGATATCCATTTTCCATTCACCTCGGTGGAGCCCGCTCATCGGAGCCGGACTCATGTTGTTTCACGCGCGACCTGCGCCGTTCTGTAAGGACGGAGAGGAGCTGCCATTGCTCGGCGCTCGTCATCGATCCCCAGGATGCGATCTCCTTAAGATCGCGTAGGCAACCTGCGCAAAGGCCGTCCGCCTCCAGGAGACACACATTGATGCAGGGAGACGGGGGACGCAGCTGCGCTTCTTCTGCCATTTGAATTATGGGGGGTCCTCGCCTATTCTTCAAACCCGAGGGCGGTTTTTCAAGCTAGACAGAACAATAACTTGGGCGTCGGACACGACACCTTAGGCGTCGGACACGACACCTTAGCCCAAGGGAGGCATTCCTTCCATGAATCCACTTAATTCGGTTGCCGGCGCCATTACCACCGGCGTCATCGCCGCCCTTTTGGTCATCGTCATCGTTCTTGCGGTCGGCGGCACCCCGGCTGCATTCAACGGTCTTGGCCTTGCCCGCTGGATACACATCCTCAGCGGCATCACCTGGATCGGTCTCCTGTACTACTTCAATCTCGTGCAGACGCCGGCGCTCGCCGTGGCGGCCGCGGACAAGGGCGGTCCAGGCGCAGCTGGAGTCACGAAATACATCGCGCCGCGCGCGCTGTTTTGGTTTCGCTGGGGCGCGGTTGCGACCTGGTTAACGGGTCTTTGGTATCTGGGCAGCGCCAGGACCTTGGGCAGCGCCGTGACGCTCGGCCACGGCGGCCAGGACCACTACGGTCTTGTGATCGGAATTGGAGCGTGGCTCGGCACCATCATGCTGCTGAATGTCTGGGGAATCATCTGGCCGAGCCAGAAGAAGATCCTCGGTATCGTGCCGGCGACCGACGCGGAGAAGGCCACAGCGCGCAAAGCAGCCGGCATGGCCTCGCGCATCAACTTCGTGCTCTCGATTCCGTTGATTCTGTGCATGGGGTCGGCATCACACAGCCTGCCTTTTTAGAGGGCCGCGGGCTCACCAAGCCCGGTCCGATCGATGTCGCCGCGCAGGTCGCCTGCGCGCTCGCTGAGGATATCGGCGCGGGGGATGTCACGGCGGCGCTCATCCCCGCCGAGCAGCGGGTGCGCGGCCGCATCGTGACGCGCGAGGATGCGGTGCTGTGCGGGACGGCATGGGCTGAGGAAACCTTCCACCAGCTGGATCCTGCGGTGCGCCTGAGCTGGCACGCAGCCGACGCCGATTGGGTGCGGGCGGGAACCGTACTTGCCGAGCTTCAAGGCAGCGCGCGCGCGGTCCTAAGTGCCGAGCGCACCGCGCTTAATTTCCTGCAGACCCTCTCGGCGACTGCCACCGCGGCACGCCGCTACGTCGAGGCGATCTCTGGCACCGGCTGTACGATTCTCGACACCCGGAAGACTCTGCCGGGTCTGCGTGCCGCGCAAAAATACGCAGTCCGCTGCGGCGGGGCCGATAATCATCGCATCG
>DATCBZ010000072.1:0-3254 GCA_036511555.1 Steroidobacteraceae bacterium | reverse complement strand
GGCTGCGATGCGGCATGTCGGAATCTACGCCTACCGCGTCGCCGCCTTGAAACGCCTGACGGCGCTTGCGCCGAGCTTCCTTGAGTTACGTGAGAAGCTCGAACAGCTGCGCGCACTCGAGAATGCTCTGCGGATTCAGGTCGCGCAAGCCTGCGAGCCGCCCGGTCCGGATGTAAACAGCGCCGCGGACCTGGCGCGTGTGCTGCAGATCATGCGCGCCAACTGAGGCTGCAAGGAGGGGCGTGAGCGCTGTCCTACAGCGAAGTCAGCGCTTTGCCGACAGCCGCAATTCGCGCAATTGCGCATCCTCCCACTCCGTGGATCGAACGCTGGCACGGTGCCCGCGGGGTCCGCACCGGAGATACCCATGCTGCACTATGCCGTTGTGTTCTTTATCATCGCTTTGATTGCCGCGGTGTTCGGCTTCGGCGGAATTGCCGCGGGCGCGGTTGGAATTGCCAAGGTATTGTTCTTCGTATTCATCGTGCTCGCCGCATTGACTTTCGTCGCGAACCTGATGCGCCGGGCCTAAAGCGCTACGGTTTCTCGGACGGGGTGCTAGAGTTCATGCATGGTCGCGAGCCCGTGCAAGATCGAGCGCATCGTCCGAGGAACGCCTACTTCTGACGGTGCCGGCGTACGGTTGACACGCCTCATCGGCGGGGCCGATCTTCCCGATTTGGATCCTTTCCTGCTCCTGGATCAATTCGGCACGGAGCACGCGGCCGATTACATCGGCGGCTTCCCATCTCATCCGCATCGTGGTTTTGAAACCGTTACCTACATGCTTGATGGGCGCATGCGCCATCGCGACAATCACGGCCACGAGGGATTGCTCGGCCCGGGTTCCGTGCAGTGGATGACGGCCGGACGCGGCATCGTGCATTCGGAAATGCCCGAGCAGGAAGAGGGCCTCATGCGCGGCTTTCAGTTGTGGGTAAATCTTGCCGCCAAAGACAAGATGACCGAGCCGCGCTACCAGGAATTCCAAGCCGCGGCGATACCGATTGCCGAAGTTGCCGCTGGCACGCGCGTAAAAGTGATCGCCGGCCGTGTCGCAGGGATCGTTGGCCCCGTCGTTGATGTCGGTACGGATCCTGTGTATCTGGATGTGATGCTGCAGCCCGGTGCAAGTTTTGAGCAGCCCATTACCGTGGAGCAACAGGCCCTGCTCGTGGCCTATGAAGGTCACGTGGTGGTTGGAGTCGAAGCGGACGCGCAGCCGTTACGGAAACTTGAGCTGGCTGTGCTCGCGCGCGGCGAGCTCGTGCGGCTGCGGGCGTTGGCTGAGTCCGCACGCGTGCTGCTCATCGCCGGCACACCCTTGCGCGAGCCTATTGTCCGCTATGGTCCATTCGTCATGAATACGCGCGCACAACTGCAGCAGGCTTTTGAGGACTTCAATGCCGGGCGCCTGTAGTGCAGATAGCTGAAGCCGCCCCTCGAGCGTCACAGCACAGCGTTGAGAATTGAAATGAACCGCAGGATCCGGAGTTGCCGCGTTGAGAATTCTGTTTGTTTGTTTGGGGAATATCTGTCGCTCGCCGACGGCGGAAGCGGTGCTGCGCGCGCTCGCGGCGAGCGAGGCGCGTGATCTTTTCATTGAGACTGACTCAGCCGGAACGGCGGGATACCACATCGGCGCGCCGCCGGATGAGCGCTCGCAAGCGGCCGCGCGGCGCCGTGGCTATGAGATGTCCACGCTACGCGCACGCATTGTTGAGGAGCAGGACTTTGAGCGCTTCGATCTGCTGCTCGCCATGGACGCGGAGAATCTGGCGGTGCTGCGCGCACGGGCACCCGCGGGACAGCACCCGCGCGTGCGCCTGTTCCTCGAGTTCGCACCCGAGCTCGGCACGGCGGAGGTGCCCGATCCGTACTACGGCGGCGCAAACGGATTCGAGGAGGTTCTAGACCTGGTCGAAGCTGCCGCGCGTGGCTTAATCGCGCATCTGCGCCGCAAGACGCGCGCAGCCTGAACTTAAGGCTGGTTTTTCCAGTCATATACGTGCGCCACGACTTAGCCCGCTTGCACAGCCCGCAATGCAGGATTCCAAGCTCGCACCGCCGCCGCCGTCCATTTCGGGTGTGAAGGGAATGAGCTCTAATAATCCGCTCCTTGTCGGCCACCTTCGCAGGCCTGCAGAGGGTGTAACGGCAACGCGTCAAATATTACAGTGAGAGATATTCCGCGATCGCAACGTCTTGGCCCCGACCTCGCAGCGCGTGCATCGGGGATGGGAAGGTACATCGTGCGCCGCTCCGGCGACAGCTCGCACCTGGAATCATTGGTGCATATGAGCAGTCGTCTTTGCGCTCACGTCATGGTGTTCTCACCTTGGATAAGATGGCGCTTGACCTGGACGAGCCCAGGTCTGCGTCGCGCGGGTTGGCAGAATAGGATATAGCTCGCCAAGCCTTACGCACTCGCGCGCTCCACGGGCCCGCGGTGAGCCCGCAGGGCCGAACTCTTTGCGCATATAAAAATGTTTGAGCGCTCTTGGACCGAAAACCTTCCTCCTGAGCGCTACAGAGGTGCTTACTCCTGCGGACCGCGATCCTCGCCGGGGGCTTTCTCGGCCGGGCCGGAGGACCACACGACAAAGGGTCGCACCGGTTGTCCGTTTGACGTCGGTGCTGGAGGACCTGCCGGCTCAAAATGAGCGACGCTCTCGCGCGGCTCAACGTGCGCCGCCTCCAGAGGACGTGCAGCGTTTGCGTCGGCGTTACTCTGTTGGGGATGCGACTCCTCGTGCGGCGCGGCGCTCGCGTTGCCCGGTTCCCCGGCATTCATGCCGCGCGAGGCCCCACCGCCGCCACCGCGACGCCCGCGTCGGCGGCCGCGCCGACCACGACGTGGTTCGCCACGCTCGCCCGGGTCCGCGCCAAGCTCGCCGTTTGCTGCCGGCGTAGCACCCGGTGGCGCTGCGGTATTGAGTGCCGGCTCGTCGCGGCGCGGCGCTGTCGGTTCCGGCCCGCGCTCCGAGCTGCGTTCGGGCGGCCGATCGCGGTTGTTTCGATTCCGATCGCGGTCACGATTTCGATCGCGTGGCTCCTGATCGCGCCGTGCGCCATCGGCGCGGCGTGGCGGGCGGCGGTGGTCGCTGCGATTGCGGTCCCGCCGTGGATCCGCCGGACGCGCGCTGCGCTCGGCATTGCTCTGGCGCTCCGGCGATGCGGCAATCGTTGGCTCGCGTGCCGGCGCTGCGCTTACTGCGGGTTGTGCAGCGAAGAACGTTTTCAAACGCGCCCAT
>DATCBZ010000071.1:0-2531 GCA_036511555.1 Steroidobacteraceae bacterium | reverse complement strand
CAGAGATCCGCGATGCGCTCGCAGTCCAAAGCGCCCCCGATGAGAAGCTCGACCTGGTGAATGCGCCAGGTCCGCAGCGTGCACCAGGCGCTGAACTGCTCATTCACTATGTCGCCGGTCCGCTGCAAGTCATCGGCTCGTGGAGCTATATCAATGCCACCGAAGTTGCGCCGTCGGGGCTACGTCAGGACGTGCCGCTAGTTCCGCGCCACTCCGCCGAGCTAGGCGGGATCCTCGAGAATAAGAAGAGAGGTCGGATCGGGTTAGAACTGGGCTACACCGGCCGCCAAGCTTTGGAGGACGATCCGTATCGCAGCGTGAGCGAGCCGTACTTCGAACTCAATGCGCTCGGCGAAATCCATTTCGGCGCAGTGTCGATCTTTGTTAATGCAATCAATTTGACGAACGTACGGCAGACTCGCTTCGACCCTCTCATACGCAGAACGCCCGGTCTCGGAGGCACCCCCATCACGGAGGTTTGGGCGCCGCTTGATGGCCCCACGTTCAATGTGGGTATCCGCGTGGATCTATAGATTGGTCAGCCACGCGGAACACAGACGCAAGAGTTCGGCAGCCGAACTCCATCGAGCCTACCTTACCGCGGCCCAACCAGCCTCTTGGTGAAGAAACCAGTCTCCCTTCGAGGCGCACAGTCTTATCGTCCAGGAAAGCCGACAGGTCCAGTTCACGATTAAAGAACACAGTTCACGGTTACTGCCCTCAGTTCGCGGATTAAGGCACAACGACATAAATTGGCGCGATGGCGCGATGGCGCGATGCGCGATGCAGGATAGGCAACCGGTTGCTCTTGTTGAACAATTGGACCCACGTGAAAGCAGATCAATTCATCGTGGGTCGAGTCTCATCGGAAACGAAAGCGCGACTGCGTGCGCTCGCTGAGAAGGAACTCCTCAGCGAGTCAGCCTTGCTGAGGCGCCTGGTTGAATTGGTGCTGCTGAAGGCGGGCCTGTCACCGATACTCTCGGAGTCACCAACCGGTGCCCGGTCGCCGAGGGGCGCTCGATTGATGATCCGTCTGCGCCCAGATGATCAGATTCTCTTGCGGGACCGCGCGGCGGCTCGGGGCATGCCGTCGGCCACTTACGTGTCGGTGCTGTGGACGGGGATTGGAAAGCGCGTGATTCCGGGGATAGACGCGGTTTGGCCAACGCAGGCGCGGTAGGTGAATTAGGATTTTCTTTGGTTTTCTGACGTCGTTTCAGACGTAGAGAAAGCGCAGTCTGCCGCGGTCAGCGGCAGAAGCTCCGGCATCCATTCTTGTTCGTGATTGTCGCGGTGGCGACGCGCTGCGTTATTTCGCTCTAAGCTGCTGGCCCTACGCCGACGCAAAGAAGGCCCGGGAACCGATCAAAACCCCCGGGCCTCCAGCGGTGCGATGCCTGTGGGGACGATCTTCCGCACCTCATTTAGCCCCGCGCAGCCCGGCGCTGTCCAGTGCTGTGGGGGCGTGCGGTGCAAGAGTGGGAGGAGAGCTACCGGCTGTATAGCTGCCGGGGCTGCAGCGTGCTGGTGAGCATCTGCGGTGCGTGCGATCGCGGCAATATTTATTGTGCTGGGGAGTGCGCGGCGGTGTCGCGCCGCGCGTCGAACCGGCGTGCCGGCGCCCGGTATCAGCGCACCCGTCGTGGAGCCCGCCGGCACGCGGCTCGGCAGCAAGTCTGGCGCGAGCGGGAACTTCAGAAAGTGACGCAGCAGGGATGGGTTCGTCGATGCGATTTTTGTCATGCACCGCTGCCGGCGTTCACGCGTCTGCATACCCGACGGGGTTGGGGCTTCGGTTGAGCGGCACGGATGATCAGTCGCGCGGTGGAAGCCGAGGTGCTGCGGCTGCATCACGCCGAACGCTGGCCGATCGGCACGATCGCGCGGCAACTCATGCTGCATCACTCAACGGTGCGGCGCGTGCTCGCGCAGGCCGGCGTTCCCGCGGCACAGAAGACGACGCGCCCGTCGATCGCAGACCCCTTCATCCCATTTATCCTCGAGACGCTTAAAGTTTATCCGAAGTTATGTGCGAGCCGTTTGCACGTCATGGTGCGCGAGCGCGGTTATCGCGGTGGCTCGGATCACTTCCGCGGCATTGTCGCGCGCTTCCGGCCGCGACCGGTACCAGAAGCCTATTTACGTCTGCGCACCCTCGCCGGCGAACAGGCCCAGTGCGACTGGGCGCACTTCGGGACCATCACCATCGGCAAGGCGACCCGGCCGCTGATGGCCTTCGTGATGGTGCTCTCCTACTCGCGACATCTGTTCTTGCGATTTTATCTGAACGGTGCGATGAACAACTTCCTGCGCGGCCATGTCGAGGCATTTACCGCCTGGGGCGCGGTGCCGCGGGTGGTACTCTACGACAACCTCCGCAGCGCAGTTCTCGAGCGTCGCGCCGAGGTCATCCGCTTCCATCCGACGTTGCTTGAGTTAGCCGCTCACTATCGGTTCCAGCCGCGCCCGGTGGCGGTCGCGCGCGGCAACGAAAAAGGCCGCGTGGAACGAGCGATACGTTTTGTTCG
>DATCBZ010000070.1:0-5911 GCA_036511555.1 Steroidobacteraceae bacterium | reverse complement strand
CGAGAAAAAAGGCACCGCCGCGCCGGCGTGCAGCCAACCGGTCGCCAGCGTAGTGTGTGACGCATGTGCGGTCGATACGTCACCAAAGACCAAGCGGCGATGGAACGCGCTTTTTCCGTTGTGAAGCCTTGGTGGCGATTCGGGCCGAGTTATAACGTTGCGCCGACTCAACAAGTCCCGGTCGTGCGTCTGGGAGCGGAAGGCACCGAAGGCGTGCTGCTGCGCTGGGGGCTTATCCCGTTCTTCGCGAGGGGGGTGGCGCCAAAGTACTCGACCATTAACGCTCGCATCGAGACGGTCGAGACCGCAGCCTCATATCGCGCCCCATGGAAGCGCCGGCAGCGCTGCATTCAGGTGGCAGGGGGCTTCTACGAATGGCATTTGGGGGCGGACGGCCGCAAGCAGCCGTTTTTTATACATCTCGCCGACCGAGAAGAATTCGGATTTGCCGCGCTTTGGGACCGATCGGTTGCAGCCGATGGCACAGCCATCGAGAGTTGCGCCCATATCACCATGGCGGCCAATGCACTCATGCGCGATGTGCACAACACCGGGAACAACCCGCACCGCATGCCGGCGATCCTGCGACAAGAAGATCATGAGGCGTGGCTCGCGGGCAGCGATGAGGAGGCACGCGCTACCCTGGCGCAGTACCCGCCCGATCTCATGGTTGCTTATGCCGTGAGTACTCGCGTCAATAGCCCGAAGAACAACGACGCATCGCTGCTGACGCCTGCACCTTAGACCCATCATTTTCGGGGCCGGGGCGCAACGACAGGCGAACGCAAGATTTGCCCCTGCACGGCGCTCGCGGCGGCCGATAAGCGCCGGCCGACGGCACACCCACGGGCATTTGTGTGACGGCCGTCACTTGTCGCAGGTTGCGTTCCACAGGACGCGGCCGATACCGAGACATCGGGACTGCCCGATCGCGCTGTTTCCAATTACCTTAAAGCCATGAACATCCGGCCGAAGGTCATCGTACTCGTCGCTGCGCTGTTCGTGATCCTCGGCGCGGCGGAGTTGCTCGTGCAACAGCGCATCCTGCTGCCAAGTTTCGTGGAGCTCGAGCGCACCGATGCCCATATCGCGATGCGGCGCATCCAGTACGCCCTCGATCTGAGCCTGGACCGGCTTGCGCTGTCGGCTACCGACTGGGGCAATTGGGCCGATACCTACCATTTCGTGCAAGACCACAACCGTGCCTTCGTCGACGACAACATCACAAAGGTTGCGCTCAAAGAGCTCGACGTCAATGCGATGTTGATTGTCGATCTTGAAGGCAATTACGTACTCGCAAGTACTCTTGATCTCACCTCCGATCAGCCGTTGGATCTTGATCTGGTCAGTCGCCAATCGCTGCCTGCTGACTTTCCGTGGCGCCCGAACCTGCGCTCGGGGCGGCCTGCCAAAGGGTTCGTGCAGACGAACCGCGGCATCCTGATGCTGGCGGCTGCACCCGTGCTGGATGGCACAGGGCGCGGCGTGGTGCGGGGAATGGTAATGATGGGACGGCTGTTGTCTGCTGCTGAAGTCAAACGCATAGGATCGCAGGCGCAGGCGGCAATATCCATTGCCGCACAGCACCGCGAGCGCGTGGCGGAGCAGCTCGTGCAGAGCGACGAAGTGACACACGTGTATCGCTCTGTAGATGACGTCTACGCTCAGCCCATCATGACCTTGCGTGTCGACGTACCGCGGCAGATCACCCTTCGCGGTCGTAGCGCGGTGACCTACGCGTGCGCATATATGACCGCTGCTGCGATCGTGATGCTGATCTTGCTGGTAGTCATTTTGAACCGAGTCATTCTGGCGCCGCTCGCACGCGTCACCCGACATGCGGTTGCAATCGGTGCCGATAAAGACTTGACCACCCGGCTCGATTCAAAGAGCACGGATGAGATCGGTATTCTTGCGCGTGAGTTCGACCGCATGGTTGAGCGCGTGTCCGAATCGCGCCGAGAACTTGTTGATCAGTCGTTTCAGGCCGGCTTTGCGGAGCTTGCCCGAGGCGTACTGCATAACCTGGGCAATGCGATGACACCTATCGGAGTGCGACTTGCGCGCCTGCGTGATCGGCTCCGCCGAGCGCCTGCGGAAAACGCCGAAGAGGCGATCGCAGAACTCGCCGCAGGCACCGCGGAGCCCGGGCGGCGCGCGGACCTTGAGCAATTCGTGCTATTGGCGTGTAAGGAACTTGCGCTTACGGTTAAGGCGGCTGAAATTGATATCGCCGTGATGAGCCGCCAAACGGCAATTGTGCAATCTTCCTTGTCCGAGCAGATGCGCGCGACGCGTAACGGACACGTCATCGAATCGGTGCGGTTGCCCGAGCTCATCGCGCAGTCTTTGGAGATCGTGCCGGATTCCTGCCGTCAGCGACTGGTCGTCGCCACAGATGATTCACTAAAGAAGGTCGGCGTCGTAAACGTTGCGCGCACAGTTATAAGGCTGATTCTGCAGAACCTGATCATCAACGCGGCCGACGCGGTGCGCGAGGCGGGGATGACCAAGGGCGTGCTGCACGTCGGCGCGGAAATCATTCGCGAAGCGCATGGCGACCAGCTGCACCTGCACTGCAAGGATGACGGAATTGGGATCGCCGCGGCCAATCTTGAGCGTGTATTTGAGAAAGGCTTTTCTACCAAGTCGAAAGCGACGAACTACGGCATTGGACTGCATTGGTGCGCCAACGCCATCGGGGCGCTCGGCGGTCGGCTTTGGGCTACCAGCGATGGCCCGGGGCACGGGGCGTCGATGCATCTTCTATTGCCACTGGGTGTGCGCGAGCCCACCTCCATTGCAGGGGCTGCTTGAGGTTACAGATGAACGATCAAATTCGAACCCGCGTGCGCGTACTGGTCGTTGACGATGAAGCGGATGTACGTGACGCCTACCGGCAGATACTCCTCGAGACCGAGGTAAGTCAGGATATTGCAGGCTTTCGCGAGCTGCGCGCGCGCTTGTTCACAAAAAGCGCGGCGCCGACGCCGCAGCCGCGTGCGCCACTGCACGGTGCAACGTTTGATGCAGTGTTCTGCGAACAAGCCGAAGCTGCGGTCGCCGCAGTAGCTGAGGCGGTCGCGCAGCAAAACCCGTTTGCCGTCGTATTTCTCGACATGCGCATGCCGCCGGGGCGCGATGGCGTCTGGGCGGCGACGAGAATTAGGCAGATCGACCCGGCCATCGAAATTGTCATCTGCACGGCCTACTCGGATGTCGATCCGTGCGAAATCGGCGGCATTGTGCCGCCCGAAGATAAGCTTTCTTATTTGCAAAAGCCGTTCCATCCGCATGAAGTGCGGCAAATGGCGATCGCGCTTGGCAGCAAATGGCGTGCCGAGCGGCGCATCGTAAAGCTTGCGTATTTTGACGCGCTCACGGGACTGCCAAACCGGGAGCAGTCGCGCAATCGCCTGATCGGCGCCATTGAAGCGGCCAAGCACCACGGACGCACACTCGCCGTGCTGTATCTGGATCTTGATGACTTCAAAAGGGTTAACGACACTCTTGGCCACGCCGTCGGTGATGAGCTTCTGCGCCTGGTCGCCACGCGGCTTGGAGAGTCTCTGCGCAGCGCTAACCCGCTCATAGCGGCCGGCGAGGGTGGCCGCCCGGGTGATCTTGCGCGCTTGGGCGGCGATGAATTCATGGTGATGTTACCGAATCTTAATTCGGCAGCCGAGGCGGGGGTTGTGGCCGACCGGCTCATTCGCGATCTGCGGGAACCGATGCAGCTGGCGCTCAATTCTCTGGTCGTCACCCCGAGTGTGGGCATTGCGGTGTGTCCGCAGGACGGCTCCGATGCCGATACGCTGCTGCGCAATGCTGATCTTGCGATGTATTTTGCCAAACGAAAAAATCCCGGCACTTTCGCATTTTTCGATGTCGCCATGAATGCGGTGGCGCTGCAGCGCTTTACCATCGAAGCTCGCCTTCGCGGTGCGCTCGAGCGCAACGAATTCACCCTGGATTATCAGCCACAGTTCGACGTGCGCACTGGCGGTATTTCTGGGATGGAGGCCCTATTACGCTGGACCAACGCGGAGCTTGGCGCCGTGCCGCCATCGGAATTCATCCCTGTTGCCGAGGAGACCGGTCTCATTCTTGGCATCGGCGAATGGGTGCTGCGCAGTGCCTGTCAGCAGGCCAAGGCCTGGGCGGACGAGGGCCTGCCCATTGGACGCATGGCGGTAAACGTTTCTGGGCGGCAATTCGCGCTCGTGGAATTTCCGAGTCAGGTTGCCGCGATCCTGCAGAGCACCGGCCTTGAAGCATCGATGCTCGAATTGGAAATCACCGAATCGGTGGTGATGGCAGATGAGGGCTGGGCGGAAAAGGCCATCAATCAGCTGAAACAGCTTGGTGTATCGCTTGCGATCGACGATTTTGGCACCGGGTACTCGAGTTTCGGGCGCCTGCGGCATTTTGCCGTGGACCGGCTGAAGATCGATCGTTCGTTCG
Organism: Steroidobacteraceae bacterium; assembly: GCA_036511555.1. Lineage (GTDB taxonomy): Bacteria > Pseudomonadota > Gammaproteobacteria > Steroidobacterales > Steroidobacteraceae > PALSA-1196. The sequence continues at coordinate 1,447 of DATCBZ010000070.1, read as the reverse complement.
TGACAAGTATCAATGAGTGCAGTGACGATCGCGCTATTGCCGCAGCCATCATTGCCATGTCGCGTTCGTTGCGCGTCAACGTAACGGCCGAGGGGGTGGAGAATCTCCCGCAGCTCATGTTTCTGCAGGAGCACGATTGTCACGATGCGCAGGGGTTTCTTCTCAGCAAAGCTCTGCCGGTGCGTGACGCGTACGTGCTGTTGCGCCGCGTCGCTGGCATAGTGGACGGGTCGCGCACCGAGCGTTTGAAGGCAATCATCGGCTAGGGAGGGCGTGTAGCGCGCGCGGGGCCGTGACACCGGCTTCGGGCGCGCGCTTCGCTGCAGGGCGCGGCTTCGCCGATCGTCTTACGCGCCGCGCCCCCATTGTTCCTCAATCCACTCTCAGGCGCCGGTGCTGCGGCAAGTTTCTAGCGCTCAACCTTTGTCTATACGCCTCCTGCGCGGCGCGGCCGTTTTGCGGTATAAGACCGCAGTACAAACGAGGTCAGTGCCATGCGAATGTTCGCCGCGTTTCGGGGCGCAAGCGTTGCGTTGCCGTTGCATGTGGCTGCCGCTCCTTGCACTGGCCATGGAGTGGAGCTGCAGGTGCTGGGTTCCGGTGGTCCCGAACTCGAGGATAAGCGTGCATCGACGAGCTATTTGATCTGGGTGGACGGGCAGCCGCGCGTCCTGGTCGACAGCGGTGGCGGCAGTGCGCTGCGCTTTGGCCAAGCAGGAGCGCATGTCGCAAAGCTCGACGTCGTGTTGCTATCGCATCTTCATGTTGATCACAGTGGCGATTTCGCGGCTCTCATCAAGTCCTCCTAATTCGAGGATCGTAGGCGCGAGCTGCCCGTTTTCGGGCCGCCGGGCAATGCAGATTTCCCGGCAACCACGGAGTTCGTAGCCGACCTCTTCGATCCGAGACGCGGCGCTTATCGCTATCTTGGAAGTTTCCTTGCCGGCAACGAGGGCGGCTATGTGCTGCGGCCGCATGATGTTGCGCTGCAACCCCACGAGGTTCGCACGACCTTCCAATTGTCGGACCTGTCGGCCGCTGCTACAAAGGTGATTCATGGTGACGCGCCGGGGCTGGACTGGCGCGTAAACGTTGGCGACCGCAGCATTGTCTTTTGCGGCGACACCAACGGCGATAATGGCAATCTCGAGCTCCTGGCAAAGGGCGCCGATCTCTTCGTCGCGCACAATGCGGTTCCTGAAGGTGAGACCGGCGCGGCCAGGCAGTTGCACATGCCACCGTCGGTCATAGCGCGCATTGCCAAAATTGCAGGCGTCAAGCGGCTCGTGCTGTCACATCGGATGCTGCGTACGGTGGGACGCGAGTCTGGGACCCGTGCTTTGATTGCAAAGCAGTACGCAGGCCCGGTGGATTTTGCCGACGACCTTGCATGTTTCAACTAACGTGATTGTGTGCGCAGAGAAACTTGGCGATCGCGTAGCTGTTT
>DATCBZ010000069.1:0-13408 GCA_036511555.1 Steroidobacteraceae bacterium | reverse complement strand
CGCAAGCGCAGCCGGTGCGAGTACAGAGAAGCTACGCTCCCCGGCCGGCATTTCCACTGCGAGGGGTGCTCCTCGTGGCGGGTGGTCTTCTCGTACTGTGGGTCATTTTCCGCAGACGCCCGGCGGCGGTGGGCGGCTATCCGCCGTATCCCGGCGCGGTGCCCGCCGGCGCGGGACCGGGTCCTTATTACGGTGGCCCGGGTGCGGGCGTCGGGTCCGGAATCGCCGGTGGTCTTGCGAGCGGCCTTGCGGTAGGCGCCGGAGTCGTGGCAGGCGAAGAGCTCGCGCGCCATTTCCTCGATCGACCCGGTAGCAGCGCGTTGCCAGAGACCGTCGAACCCACTCCCGACAACGCCGAAATGGGCGGCAATGACTTCGGCGTCTCGGATGCGACCTCGTGGGAGGATGGTGGCGGATCGGGTGGCGGCGACTTTGGCGGCGGTGGCGGTGACTGGACCTAGAACGTAAGTCAGTTGCTGGATGGCACCGTGGCTTCAAGTGCCAGGAGCGCAAAACTCCCGAGCCAGTGAGCTCCCATGTAGTCGGCAGCGATATGCGGCAGGCTGGCAGCGAGGTGAACGTCCGCGGCTGCCAGTGCACGGGCGCGAATGGGGTCATCGGCCGCGAGACTCTTGGCGATTGACCGCCAGCACCAGGCGCGGCTCAAGTTGAGCCCGTCCAAATGCGCGATCTTCCCGTCGCTGCGATCGCTGACGATGGCGGGTGTGAAGAGTACCGCCGGTCGCCCATGCGCAGCGCCCGGCAGAAAGCGCCCGAACCAGTCGGCGAACTCCTGCCGCCCCGTGATGCTGCGCATGCACTCTGCCTCCATCAAGGCGGGCGAGAGGAAGTCATCGCCGCTCGGCTCCCAGGCCTGGCAGCCGGAGTCAGACTGAAACCAGTCGCGGGCCCGATGCTGAATGAGTTCCTCAAGTTCGGTATCGCCGTGACTGCGCGCGTAGGCAAGCGTCAGCACCAATGCGAATGCGCTGTTGAAATGCGTGCCGGTGCGAATGGGGTAGGTGAGTTTCGACAAGTACGCGCGAAAACGCTGCGCGAAAGCCTCTGCTAGTGGGCTAATGTCGCGTTGCCACGGAGCGCTGTCGGCCCCGCCCATGCGCAGTTCCGCAGCCAGCATTAAGAGCCAGGCCCAGCCGTACGGGCGCTCGAACCCACCGCTTGCCGGATGCGCAAGATAGGCCCGCTCGGCTGCTAGTTTTGTGGCCGTGAGCTGCGCATCAAAGAGGTGACCGATCGCCGCGCGCTGCGGCAGCGCGGGCGCGGTGCGGCGCAGCCGCGCGAGCAGCCAATAGCCGTGCACGCAGCTGTGCCAGTCAAAACTGCCGTAGAACACCGGATGCAGCGCGCGCGGTCCTTGGATATCGGCCGGCCCCGTCATAACGTGATCGAGCTTGTGCGGATACTCACGCGTGACGTGCGCGAGAGCGATGTCCGCAAGCTGCCGAGCAAGAGTAGCGTCGAGCATCGGTGGTGCCGTCATCGCATTAGCGTCGGAACACGCACACGGCCATCAGTACGGTGTTGGCCGCGAGAAGTACGAGGGCGGTGGGAATTTGCACCTTGATCACGGCGTTGCGGTCGGGCAGCTCAAGCAGCGCGGCGGGTACAATATTGAAGTTGGCCGCCATGGGCGTCATCAAAGTCCCGCAGAACCCGCTCAGCATCCCAAGCGACGCCATGACGACCGGATCGCCGCCGAAACGGCCGACAATAAGCGGCAGGCCTATTGCCGCGGTCATTACGGGAAATGCGGCAAAGGCATTGCCCATGACCACCGTGAACAGCGCCATGCCGAACGTATACGTCACGACGGCGATCGAGCCACTCGTCATGGGAATCGCGGCGGTCACGAGGCGGCCGACTACCGCGCCGACGCCGGCGGCGGCAAACAGGGCGCCGAGCGATGCCAGTATCTGCGGCAACACCGCGGCCCAGCCGACCGCTTCCATCAGGCGTCGGCCTTCGCGTAGCGGCGCCGACGGCGGCACTTCCAGAAGCAGGAATCCCAATGCAAGCGCTACCAGCACTGCAACCGCGAGCGCAATGAGCGTCACGTGCGCGGGCTCAAATAGGGCGCTACCGCCAATGCTGAGGCGTTGCGCCGCTAAGGTGCCGACAAGGACCACCACCGGAATCGCAAGCGCCGGCACGAACAGGCGGTTGCCGTTTGTTGTCGCTGCCGCCTTGCGCGTCGCAAGCGATGCCGCTTGCGACGGCTCTGCAAGGCCGCAACTTGCCAGAATCACAAGCGTAAGCAGCAGTACGCCGTTGGCAAAGTCGGGCAAGCGCGAGCCGATCAGAAACGACAGCGCATACAGAGCCCAGAAAGCGGCGCTGCGCCACTGTCGCGGGCTGCTGCGGTCGCGCGCACGCCCGATGGCAAACACTGCGAACATTGCGCCGGTCAGAATGTAAACGTGTTCAAGCGTGATCATGGCGCAAGCGCACGCCTGCTTTGCAGACGCCGGCCGAGGACGAGGAGTCGTGTGCCATGCACGAGGAACGCGATCGCGGCGGTGGGTAACGCCCAGAGTGCAAGTTTGAGCGCTGGTACCGTGTAGCCGCTTTGCTCGAGAAACGCCTGCATCAGCAAAACCGAGCCGATGGCAATGAAGGCATCCTCGCCGAAGAACAGCCCAATGTTATCGGTGGCCGCCGCATAGGCGCGAATCTCCATGCGCGTTGCGGCCGTGATCGGCCCGTAGCGTTCCTCGGCCGCTTCGGCCATCGGTGCGATCAGCGGGCGCACCATCTGCGCGTGGCCGAAGAGCGCAGTCATTCCGATGGACGCGGTCAGCTGGCGCAAGAAAAGATACCCGAGCAGCACGCGCGCGGTCGTGATGGATTGCAGCGCGGTGATCAGGTCTTGCACGCGTTCACGCAGGCCCGCGCGCTCAAGGAGGCCGATCACCGGCAGCACGAGCCACACGATGCCGACATAACGGTTGGTGGTAAAGGCGCGGCCGAATTCCTCGATCACGCCAGTGGGCGTGGCGCCGCCTGCAACGCCCGTGACGAGGCCTGCGACCGCGACGACCGCCAAGGGGTTAAGCCGCAGCGCAAACCCCAGAATGACGATCAGAACACCCGATAACACGAGCATCGCAAGCAGCTCTAGCGCCGGGACGCAGCGTTCAGCGCCCGGCACGCCGCAGTTTGCGATCGCGGTTGCTCGAACATGACCAGTAACTGCACCATGCGCGTGAGTCTAACAACATTGAATTATCGACCGGAGCGGATGGATGGGCTGGCAGTTTTGGATCGACCGCGGCGGCACGTTCACGGATATCGTGGCGGTCGCACCGGACGGCGCTCTCACGACGCACAAGCTTTTGAGCGCCAGCCCCGAGCGCTACCGCGACGCGACCGTCGCCGGGATCAAGCAAGTCTTGGGCCTCTTACCCGAGGAGCCCATTCCTGCCGGAGTTGTCGATGTCATCAAAATGGGCACCACGGTTGCGACCAATGCGCTGCTTGAGCGCAAAGGCGCGCGCACGCTGCTGGTCGTCAATCGCGGCTTTGCCGATCTGCTCGCGATCGGTACGCAAGCGCGGCCGCGGCTCTTCGATCTAGACATTCGCCTGCCGCAGCAGCTTTACGCACAAGTCTACGAGACCGGCGCGCGCGTAACGGTCGAAGGGCGCGAGATTGAGATGCTCGATGTCGAAGCCGCGCGCGCGGCCTTCAAGAGCGCGCGTGCCGCCGGTATTGATTCGTGCGCGATTGCGCTCATCCATGCCTGGCAATATCCTGCGCACGAGCAGGAGCTCGCGCGCCTTGCACGTGAGGCAGGCTTCGAGCATGTGTCGGTCAGTCACGAGGTAAGCGCACTTCTGGGACTCGTGGCGCGAGCGGCAACCACCGTAGTGGATGCCTACCTCTCACCGGTGCTGCGCCGCTACGTCGATGAGCTCGCAGCCGAAGTGTGCGGCACGCGCCTACTCTTCATGCAGTCAAACGGCGGCCTGGTGGATGCGCGTGCCTTTCAGGGCAAAGACGCGGTTCTGTCGGGCCCAGCGGGCGGTATCGTCGGCGCCGCGCGCACCGCGGCGCACGCCGGCGTGAGCCACATCATCGGTTTTGACATGGGCGGGACCTCCACCGACGTCGCGGTCTACGCGGGTGCGTTCGAGCGTACCTTCGACGCCGAAGTTGCAGGGGTGCGGGTACGCGCACCGATGATGGCGATTCACAGCGTGGCCGCCGGCGGCGGCTCGATTCTGCGCTTTGACGGCGCGCGTTTTCGCGTCGGGCCGGACAGCGCGGGCGCAGCTCCCGGGCCTGCCTGCTACCGGCGCGGCGGTCCATTGACCGTGACCGATGCCAATGTTTGTGTCGGCAAGATTCAGCCGCGGCATTTTCCGCACATCTTCGGTGCAAACGGCGACCAGCCGATCGATGCCGCCATCGTGCGCGAACGTTTCGCGGCGCTCGCCGCCGCGATCGGGTCAACGGATGAAACCGCGCCCGAACCGCGCGCGATAGCTGAAGGCTTTTTGCGTGTTGCCGTGTCGCACATGGCGAACGCCATCAAACAAGTGTCGCTTGAGAAGGGCCACGACGTCGGCGGATTTGCGCTGCAGTGCTTCGGCGGCGCGGCGGGACAGCACGCCTGCCTTGTTGCCGAGGAACTCGGCATGCAGAGAATCTTGATTCACCCTCTGGCAGGGGTGCTCTCGGCGTACGGAATGGGACTTGCTGATCAGAGCCTGCAGCGCGAGCAGGCGATCGAACGGCCGTTTGATCCGGCCGTGCTCGCATATCTTGAAGAAGTCGCGGCGCGGCTCAGCGCCGATGCACGTGCCGCGCTCATACGTCATGGGATCACCGCGAGCACGACGGCCGCCTGCCACGTCCATTTGCAATACGCCGGCGCCGATTCTGCCTTGCCGGTGCCGCTTGGCTCCTGCGCCGAGATGCATACCGCGTTTACGGCGGCGCATCGGCTGCGCTTCGGTTTTGCGACGCCGGAACGGGATATCCGTGTCGCGCTCATCGCCGTCGAGGTCACGGCGGCAAGCGCACCGGTGCACGACTCATTACGCCAGCCGCGTAGCGCGAGCGCTCTGCAACCGATTGACGAAGTTGATCTGTGGATGCGTGGCCGCGCATGGCGTGCGCCCGTGTACGAGCGTGCTGGGCTCTGTCCGCAGGATGTGATCCGCGGACCTGCGCTCATCACGGAGACGATTGCCACGACAGTAATTGAGCCCGGCTGGTGCGCCGAGGTGAATGCCTACGGCCACCTCGTGCTGCTGCGCACGGATGCGGCTGAAGAACGTCAACCGATCGGGATTGCAAGAGCCGATCCGGTACTTCTTGAGTTGTTCAACAATCTTTTCATGAACGTCGCCGAGCAAATGGGCGCGGTGCTGCAGAACACCTCGAGCAGCGTCAATATGCGTGAGCGGCTCGACTTTTCCTGCGCAATCTTTGACAGCGCGGGTCATCTGATCGCCAATGCGCCGCATGTGCCCGTGCACCTCGGGGCCATGGGCGAGAGCGTTCAGATAGTGATCAAGAGCCGCGGCACGACGCTCACACCCGGTGATGTCGTCGTGCTCAACAACCCCTTCAATGGTGGGACGCACCTGCCGGATCTTACCGTGGTGACGCCGGTGTTTGATTCGGCCGGCCAAAAGATACTGTTCTTCGTTGGCAACCGCGGCCACCACGCCGATATCGGCGGCACGACCCCCGGCTCGACACCGCCAGGTTCCACGCGCCTCATGGAGGAGGGGGTGGTGATCGATGATTTTCTGCTGGTCGCGGCAGGCGTATTCCACGAGAGTGCGTTTCGGCAATTGTTGACGACAGCTGCGTACCCGGCGCGCAATCCGGACATGAACGTCGCCGACATCAAAGCACAGATCGCGGCCAACGCCTGCGGCGTGCGCGAGCTCAATAAAATGGCCGCCCGTTACGGCGCCGACGTCGTCGCGGCTTACATGCGGCACGTCATGGACAACGGCGAGGAGTGCATTCGGCGCGCTATAACGACGCTTACGGATGGCGCGTTCGACTATGTCATGGACGACGGCGCGCCGCTGCGAGTGGCGGTGCGGATCAATCGGGACGCGCGCGCCGCGACCATCGATTTCAGCGGCACCGGCGCGCAGCACCGGGGCAATTTCAATGCTCCGCCGGCGGTGGTGCGCGCCGTGGTTCTGTATGCGTTTCGCTGCCTTTCCGACCGAGACATTCCGCTCAACGAGGGCTGCCTGCGTCCGATCACGATTGTGCTGCCGGCTGGAACGTTTCTCTCGCCTGAGCCGGGCAGTGCCGTCGTCGCCGGCAACACCGAGGTGAGTCAGGCGGCCTGCAATGCACTTTTTGGTGCCCTGAAAGTCTGCGCGTCAGCGCAGGCCACGATGAATAATTTTCTATTCGGCGATCAACACCGCCAGTACTACGAGACGATCTGCGGCGGCGCGGGCGCCGGACCAGGCTTTGACGGCGCATCCGCCGTGCACACTCACATGACGAATACACGTATCACTGATCCGGAGGTTCTCGAGCTGCGCTATCCGGTGCGGGTGGTGGCGTTCGCGATTCGCCGCGGTTCGGGCGGAGCCGGCGCGCGGCGCGGTGGGGATGGGGTGGTGCGCAGAATACGTTTTGCTGAGCCGATGACGGCAGTGCTCGTTTCATCGCGGCGTACTGTCGCCCCACACGGTCTGCGCGGCGGTGCGAGCGGAGCGCGCGGCCGCCAGTGGATCGAGCGCGCGGACGGCTCGATAGAACTCATGGCGGGCATCGACCAGAAGGAGTTGGCAGCCGGTGATGAGTTCGTTGTGGAAACGCCCGGCGGCGGCGGTTATGGTGCGCCCAGGAATGCGGGCAATTAGGCGGCGCAACGCTGACGCCGCCATTGATGCCTGATGCGCGAATCGGGAGGCTTGAAAATGTCGCGAACGGTTTTTAGACGATGGGCGGCGGCTGCGATCCTGGCGGGGCTCATGGCACAGGCGTCAAGCGGCGCCGAAGTCGATCCCTGCACCAAGTTCAAATGGGATGTGTCGCGCGAACTGGCGGTGATGCAGCAGACGCCGCAAGTGCTCGCGGCAGCCGTGAAGCCGGGCGCGAGCGTGCCCGAGGTCAAGATCGGCACGCTTTATGCGCTGCAGCTTGCAGACCAAGCCGGTGTAACGTTTATCGCAAGCCCGGCCAAGTCGCATGCCTCTGACGGCGCGACGGCTGGCATCGTCCATTTTCGCACCGGCAAGGCCGGGCGTTACCGGGTTTCAATTACAGACGGTCACTGGATCGATATCGTCGACGGCGCCGACCTCCTGAAATCCGAGGACTTTCAGGGACACGTCGGCTGTGCGCGACCGAGCAAGATCGTCGAATTCGTGTTGCCGGCGAAGCGCGTCTTGGCACTGCAGTTGAGTGGCTCAAACGGCGCCGCGGTCGTGATCGCCATCACGGCTGTGGACGGCAAGCCTGCGAATTGAATCGGCTCATACACGCACAGCATTTCCGCGTCCGGGACGCGCAGCGAATAACCGCTACGCGCTGCGAGCTCGCAAGGCGCGCAACGGAGTTTGCCACCACTGTCCATGCCGCGTAAGAAAAGTCGCATCTGGAAATCCAGGCCGGGCCATATGCTCCTGCGGTAGCTCTCCCAGCCGCTGTGCTCGACAGTGACGCGGGTTTCGCTGCCGAACAACTCAAAGCGCACCTCGACGTGCGTGATTTGTTGTGGCGTAAACGCGGCTTGACGCCAGCTGAAGGCGAGACGGCGGCCGGGTTCCCACGCTGTGATGTCGCCGATTTCAAAAACCTCGCTGTCGGCAAACATCTCAATGAAGCGCCCGCCTGCGCGCGCTTCGAAGCTCAAATGTCCCGGCGAGCGAGGCGTGAACCGGAACAGACTGTTGGGCGTCCACCAAGCCCCGATTTCCTGGGTGAACACCGCAAAGGCGCGCTGCGCTGTCGCTGCCACGCGCAGCGACACGAGGGTCCGCGAACTCACGGGCGTTCCAGATGCGCCTTGAAGGCCGCGAGCTGCTCTGTCCAAAGCTGCTCGGTTTTTTCAAGCCAAACTTTGAGATTTGCCATGGGTTCCGGCCTTAGCGAGTAGATGCGCACGCGCGCATCGAAGACAGGGTGCGACTCTTCGATGAGTCCGCCCGCCTTCAGCGTCCGCAGGTGTCTGCTGAGGGCGGGTGGATTCAGGCGCACGGCGGCTGCAATCTCGCCGGCGCGCCGCGGCCGCGCACGCAAGAGCTCGATGACCTGACGGCGGTGCGGATCGGCGAGCGCCGCCAGAGTCCGATCAAGCTTGTTCGTGGCGCTCGTCAATGCCAGCCTTCAATGCTCAGTCCGGTCGCCGCCTCGGCCTCGACACGCGATACCACGCGGACGCTCTGGGCAAAGGTCCAGACGTGTCCCTCCGGATCGCGCGCGCGATAAGTGCGATCGCCGTAGAACTGGTCGGTCGGCTCCTGCAGGATCACCGCCGCTGCAGCGCGCGCACGCTCGCAATGCGCGTCAATGTCCTCGACGAGCTTCACGTAGACCGATTGTGTGTTCTTGCCGCCGACGGACGCCGGGCTGGCAATGAATTCCGCCCATTCGCGCCCGACCATGAGGTAGCCATCACCGAAGCGCATCTCCGCATGAGCAAGATTTCCATCCTTGTCGCTGATGACCATGCTGCGCTTAAAGCCGAACGCCTTTTCAAGCCAGTCAAGGGCCGCCCGCGGATCCTGGTAGAAAACCCCCGAGCCGAAGGACGGTCGATGAAACGGGTCGGTTATGATATTTCTCCTTCACTTCATAGAGAATAGTTCTCTCATATGTGAACTATGTTGTCAAACTGAAATCCGTCGCGGCAGCGCTGGCGGAGCGAATGCAAACCTGTCCGCAACAGCTGCAGCGCGCGTCGTCGCGGATCAATCTGCGGCAACGCGCTCGATGACGGCTCGTAAGGCCTCAGGCTCGGCCGGCTTCACCAGGTGGTCGTGGAAACCCGCCGCGATTGCGCGACGTCGATCAGCCTCGAGGCCCCACCCAGTAAGTGCAACCAGATGCGCCTGCTTTCCCCACGGCCGCTGCTGGATCTGGCGAGCGGTCTCGTAGCCATCAAGCAGCGGCATGCCAATATCCAGAAGCACGAGCTGCGGCTCAAAGCTGTCGCCTGCGGCGAGTGCCTCGACGCCGTCGTGTACCGCCCGCACTTCGTGGCCGTCAAGGCGCAGCAGCATCGCAAGCGTGTGGGCCGCGTCGCGGTTGTCGTCGGCGACCAGAATGCGCAGTTTTTGTATTTCGGCGGAGGGGGAAGACAGCGGCGGTGCCTCGTTAAACCCGGCGTCATGGTCGCGCGGCAAGTGCAGGATGAATTCGCTGCCACGTCCGCGTCCGGCGCTCGTTGCCGTCGCCGTGCCGCCGTGCAGCTCGATGATGCGTTTGACGAGCGTGAGGCCGATGCCAAAGCCGTCGTGTGTGCCGTCCTCGAGACGATCGACTTGCCCGTATGGATCAAATACGTGCTCAAACATGTCGGCGGGAATGCCGACGCCCTGATCGATGACACGCACAATGATCTCCTCCGGCGTGCCGCACGCGGTGATGTGGATGGGCGATCCGGTTGAGGAGTACTTCGACGCGTTATGCAGCAGATTGGCAATCGTCTGCGCGAGGCGATTGGTGTCCGCCGTGAGGTAAATCTCTTCAGCGGGCAGCTCAATCTGCATCGGATGCTGCTTGCCCTCGAGCTGTGGCCGTGCGATGTCGAGCGCCAGATGGATGACGTTGCTCAGTGCGGTGCGCTCTTTGGAGAGCTCGAATGTGCCCTGCGTCAGCCGCGACATGTCGAGGAGATCGTCGATCAGACGCGTGAGGTGCTTTAACTGCCGCTCAATGATGACGCGGGCTGCGGCGGTGGTGGCGCCGTCGTCCTGCACCACCTGCATGATCTGCAATGCGTTGCGGATGGGCGCCAGAGGATTGCGAAGTTCATGCGCAAGGATCGCGAAGAAGTCGTCTTGGCCGCGCTCCTGATCACTTGGCATGCCGGCAGCCGTCGGCGCCGCAGTTTCGCGCAAGCTCACAACGACGCCCGCCAGCGTGCCATCGGCACGGTGCATGGGCGTCGACGTTACGTCTAGCGTTATTGAGCTGCCGTCGGCGCGCAGGAGCGGATGGGAGTCCGTGAGTTCCGCAGCGGCCTCGCCGTCAAGCACTCGAGTGAAGCTGTCGCGGGCGGCGCTGCCGTTCAGCCGCGCTGCGCCCGTGAGAACCTCCGCGAGCGGCCTTGCAAGACAGGTTTGCGCGCCGCGCCCGATGAGCAATTCCGCACTGCGGCTTACGAACGTCACCTGTCCGGACTCATCCGTCACGATGATGCCATCGCGGCTTCCTGAAGAATTCATCGGCGGAAGCTCACGGTGCAGGCGACATCAAGCCCTAAGCTCGTCCGGTTTTGCGGGTTTTTCGTCAGCATCGACGATCGCTTCGACCAGGGCGGCACGTGGGGAGCTGAGCGCGGCCTGTATCGCCGGCCGCACCTCCTCAGGTCGCGCGCAGCGAAATCCATCGGCGCCACAGGCGCGCGCGAATGCGACGAAATCAATTGGCGGCAGGGCACAACCGTATTCCGGATTGCCGATCTCGACGAGCTGCTCAAATTTTACTTCCGCCAGGCTGCCGTTGTTGAGGAGAATGATCTTGATCGGCAGTGCATTTGTCACGGCGGTCGAAAGCTCCGCCATCAGCATCGCAAAGCCGCCATCACCGATGACGGCGATCGACTGACGCTGCGGATAGGCAAGCTTGCCCGCGATCGCGAACGACACGCCCGGCGCCATTGACGCGAGCATGCCCGTGCCGACCAAGCTCTGATTGGCTTTCAGGCGAATGCAGCGAGCGGCAAAATGCGTGTTGGCGCCGCAGTCGAGCGAAACGAGCGCATCATCCGCCATGAGATCGCTCAAGGCGCGCACCACCATTTGCGGCCGCAGCGGCGTGCGCGCCGTGGCTGTCACCGTTTCGAGCAGGGCGTTCCAGTCGGCCATGCGCCGCTGCGCCTCATGTAGAAAGCCGCGCTCCGTCTTGCGGCGCAGAAGCGGTGCCAATCCCTGCAAGGTGGCTTTGACGTCACCGGTCAGTCCCACTTCAACGGGATAGCGCAGTCCGATTCGGTCGGGCTTAAGGTCCACCTGCACCCCGCGCGCCTGCCCAGGCGCCGGGTAATATTCCTCCCAGGGCATGGTTGACCCCAAGATCAGCACCGTGTCACAGGCCTTCATGGCCCATGACGACGGCGCGGTGCCGAGGTCGCCGATGCCACCCGTCGTGAAGGGCGAGTCATCCGGCAACACGGCTTTGCCGAGGAGCGCTTTGGCAACGGGCGCGCCCAGGAGATCCGCGACCTGGGTGACTTCTGCGCGCGCGGACAACGCCCCTTGACCCGCGAGAATCGCGACCCGTGCGCCGGAGTTCAACAGCTCTGCAGCGGCGCGCAGCTGTTCAGCCGGCGGTGCGGACTGGGGCGGCAGCCACGAAGAGGAGCTTCGCGCGCCGGGATTGCGCATCGAGCGCTTATCGGCAGAGCGCTTCATCATCTGCACGTCCTTTGCGATCGCAAGATGCGCAACACCCCGATCGCCCAGCGCTGCGCGGCAGGCGCGATTGGCAACGATGATCGCGTGCTCCGGTCCGCTTACCTGTACGTTGTAGAGCGCGACATCCTGCATCACCTTGGTGGTATCGACGCCTTGCTGATAGCGCACTCCGGTCAAGTCATGAAAGGTGATGCCGGTGATGGCGACGACCGGAGCGCCGTCGAAATAGGCATCGTAAAGTCCGTTCAGTAGATGAATGGCACCCGGACCCGTAGTGCCCACGCACACGCCAAGGCGGCCGGTATGTTTGGCAAAGCCCGACGCCATGAAGGCTGCAGCTTCCTCATGACGTACACCCACGTAACGTATACGGTCGCGCCGCTTGCGCAGCGCTTCGATGATGGAATTGACACCATCGCCGACGATGCCGAACGCGTGTGTGGCGCCCCAGGCAATTAGAGTTTCAACAACGATGTCGGCCGTGTTGAGATCGTCCGTGAAGCTCGGACTTGGTTGACGGGTTAGCGCGCCTGAGGTTTCCGAAGGCGCGGCCAGCGCCGCTTTAACAGCTCCCGACATTCCCGCACCCGCCGCGGCGAGCTGCATGAACCCGCGCCGATCAAGGCCGCCGCTTCTGCCAGGTGCGTCTGTCATGAGGAACTCCGTGCGCGCCCATCTTGAACGCGGGCGGAGTCGTATGGTTCCCGGCACCGTGGCCGTGTGCCGCGCGCGCCGCGCCGTCACGCCTCATTGCGCCGGCATGGTTGCGCTTGGGTTATGTCGGGACGCCAGCGTTGCAGCAGGACATTGCCGCAGCAGACGCTGACGCGCCCTTTAGCCGGCGGCGCTCGCGCGCTCGCCTGCGAGCGGCTGTGCAAGCTCGAGCCGCACGGGCGGCGGCGTTGCGAGCAGCAGTGATTGCAACTGTTGCGGCATTTGTGCGATCACACGCGGCACCGCGTCCGCCGCCATCGGCTCGCAGATGAGATATCCCTGCAGACAAATCGATGGATAGGCGAGCAGCAGCGCGAGTTGCTCGGGCCGCTCAACTCCCTCTGCGGTCACTTGCAGGCCAAGACTATCGCAGAGGCCGACAATCGCGCGCGCGATCGCAAGTGAGCGCGCGCTCGTATCAATGCTCTGGATGAGGCTGCGATCGAGCTTCACCCGCGTCAGCGGCAGCTGCTCAAGTGAGGCGAGTGAAGAATAGCCGGTGCCAAAATCATCGAGTGCAATGGCAACGCCGAGCGCGCGCAGTTGCCGCAGCGTCTCGATCGTCGCCGGGCCCGTCTGCAATACGTTTTCAGTGAGCTCGATCTCGACGCAGCGCGGCGGCAGTGAAAATTCGGTTAGAAGTCCCGACAGCCGCTCGACGAAGCGCGGATCCAGAAGTTGACGCGCCGACACATTGATGGCCACGCGCACATCGGGCCACTCGCCCCGGTGCCAGTTGGCGGCACACTGTACGGCCGAGCGCAGCACCCAATCGCTGATGTTCATGATGAGGCCGGACTCTTCGGCGACCGCCAGGAACTCGGCGGGTGAGACGTGCCGGCCATCGGGAAGGCGCCAGCGCAGCAGTGCTTCGACGAGTTTCGTGCCGAGCGAGTCGAAATTCACCTCGGGCTGAAACAAGAGTTCGAATTCGCCGCGATCAACTGCGCGGCGCAGTTCCTGCTCGATGCGAAATTTCAGAGCGGCAGTTTCAAGGAGCTCGGCGCTGAACATGCAAAGGCGGCTGCGTCCCAGGCTCTTGGCGTGGAACAGCGCTGCGTCGGCGGCGCGCAGCAGTGCGCCCGCGTCCAGCTCATCTTGCG
>DATCBZ010000068.1:0-9418 GCA_036511555.1 Steroidobacteraceae bacterium | reverse complement strand
GGGGATTGGGAGAGCGTTAATGCGGTGGCGCGCGAGGTGCCGGGCGCGATCATCTGCGCGCTTGCGCGTTGCAACCGCGAGGACATCGAGCTTGCCGCGAAGGCGCTACGCGATGCGCCGCGGCACCGCATACATGTGTTTCTCGCTACCAGCGCGATTCACCGCCAGTACAAACTCAATATGGCGCAGGAAGAGATTCTGCACCTGGCGGTCGACGCGGTACGCATGGCACGCGAGCTGTGCGACGACGTCGAATTTTCTCCGGAGGATGCTTCGCGCACCGAACTTGAGTTTCTCGCGCAGGTGGTTGAAGCGGCGATCGATGCGGGTGCGACCACCGTCAACATCCCCGACACCGTCGGCTACACGGTGCCCGATGAATTTGCCGAACTGTTTCGCTATCTGCGCAAGAACGTGCGTGGCATCGAGCGCGCGCGACTCTCGGTGCATTGTCACGATGATCTTGGCATGGCGGTTGCGAACAGTCTGACCGCGGTGGTCGCCGGCGCCCGCCAAATCGAATGCACTATTAACGGCATCGGCGAGCGCGCCGGCAACTGTTCGCTTGAAGAAGTCGTCATGGCGCTTAAGACGCGCGAAACCTTCTTCAACGTGCATAACCGCGTGCAGACGACCAAGCTCTACCCGACCTCGAGGCTCGTTTCGAGCATCACCGGGCTGCTCATTCCGCGCAATAAGGCGATCGTGGGCGAGAACGCCTTTGCGCACGAAGCCGGAATTCACCAGCACGGCATGATGAAGCATCATTCGACCTACGAGATCATGCGTCCCGAGGATGTGGGCCTGACGCGCAGCCATCTGGTTCTGGGCAAGCATAGCGGCCGGCACGCTTTTCGGGAGCGTGTGCAGGAACTGGGGTTTGAGCTTGATGAGTTGGAATTCAACCGCGTGTTCGAGGAATTCAAGGCGCTCGCCGACAAGAAGAAGGAACTCTTCGACGGCGATATCGAGGCGCTGGTGCTGCGTGCTGAAGGCCAAGCGGCCGGACCGTGGAGTCTCTTGGCGTTGAAGACGGTCGCGGACAGCGCGGTCGCCACAGCCGAGGCGCACGTGCGACTGCAGCACGCCGACGGCCGCACCGTTGAACGCTCGGCGCGTGGCGATGGCCCGGTCGATGCGGCCTTCAAGGCTATTGAAACGGCGACCGGTATCCAAGTGTCGCTGCGCAAGTTTGAGCTGCGCAGCGTTTCCGAAGGCGAGGATGCGCAGGGCGAGGCGATCGTGTATGTCGAATACAATGAGCGCAATTACCGCGGCTCGAGCGTCAGCACCAACATCGTGGAATCCAGCACCAAGGCGTTTCTTGAGGTGTTAAACCGCATTGAGCTTGCGCAGACGAACTCGCGTTCACGCGAGGAGCGCAGCGGCAGCCTGCGCATCCTGCCCGCCGCGGTGTAGGTTTTCCGAGGAGTCTATATGCCCATTCCGGCCACACAGTTCATCTGGTTCAACGGCAAGCTTGTGCCTTGGGAGAAGGCGACGGTGCACGTGCTCTCGCATGCCCTGCACTACGGCTCCTCCGTATTCGAAGGCGTGCGCGCCTATCAGACGCAACAGGGCCTGGCCATTTTCCGGCTGCGCGACCACACGCGCCGCCTGTTTGATTCGGCCAAGATCTACCGCATGCCGATGCCCTTCTCGGCCGAGCAAATGAATGATGCCTGCCGTGAGGTCGTCGCGGTCAATGCTCTTGCGCGCGGCGCCTATATCCGCCCCGTTGCGTTTCGCGGCTACGGCGAGATCGGCGTGACGCCCAAGAACGAGCCGCCGACGGAAGTTGCGGTCGCCGCCTGGGAGTGGGGCAAATATCTGGGTAGCGACAGCGCCGAGGAAGGCGTGGATGTGTGCATTTCCTCCTGGAATCGGGTGGCACCGAACACCCTGCCCGCGCTTGCCAAGGCTGGCGGCAACTATCTGTCGAGCCAGCTCATCGGCCAGGAGGCGCGGCGTCTGGGATTCGCCGAAGGTATCGGCCTTGCGCCCGATGGCACGGTGAGCGAGGGCTCCGGGGAGAACATCTTTGTCGTCAAGGACGGCGTCCTGATGACGCCGGCGCTCGTGCATTCGGTGTTGCACGGCATCACGCGCGACACGGTCATCCGGCTCGCACGCGCGCGCGGCATTGAAGTGCGCGAGTGCGCAATCCCGCGCGAGTTTCTGTATATCGTCGATGAGGCGTTCTTTACCGGCACCGCGGTTGAGATCACCCCGATCCGCTCGGTCGACCGCATCAGCGTTGGCAGCGGCAGGCGCGGGCCCATCACACAGGCCTTGCAGAGCGCGTTCTTTGGGCTCTTCTCGGGAGAAACCGCCGATGAGTGGGGCTGGCTTGAGCCGGTTGACATGTCGCGAGCACGGCTGGCCGTTGCGCAGTAGGCACGCGATTCATGCAGTCGCAACCGCGCACCATGCTCGAGAAAATCTGGGATCAGCACGAGGTTATCCCCGAGAGCGCTGAGACCCCCGCGGTTTTATATATCGATCTGCACCTCATTCATGAGGTGACCTCGCCGCAGGCGTTTGCGGTTCTGGCCGAGCGCGGTCTTACCGTGCGGCGTCCGGACCTGACGCTTGCCACGATGGATCATTCGACGCCAACACGCACCGAGCAGATCTTCGGCGGCGCGCCGATTGCGATTGAATCGGCGGCGCAGCAGATTCGGCAGCTCGAGAAGTACTGCGCACGCTTTGGGGTTGAGCTCTTGGGCCTGCGCAGCGAACAGCGCGGCATCGTGCATGTCATCGGACCTGAGTTAGGCGCAACTCAGCCCGGTAAAACGATTGTCTGCGGCGACAGTCATACGAGCACCCACGGCGCGTTGGGCGCGCTTGCCTTTGGCATCGGCACGACCGAGGTCGGACATGTGCTGGCAACGCAAGCGCTCTTGCAAAGAAAACCACGCAGCTTGGCGATCGACGTTGACAACGCTCTGGGCGCCGGCGTCACCGCGAAAGACCTGATCCTTGCGATCATCAGCAAGATCGGCGTTGCCGGCGGTACCGGTCACGTCATCGAGTACCGAGGCGACGGCATCCGCAGGCTCGACATGGAAGAGCGCATGACCGTGTGCAACATGTCAATCGAAGCGGGCGCGCGCGCCGGAATGATTGCGCCGGATGAGGTCACTTATGCGTGGCTTGCCGGGCGCCCGCGCGTTCCCCAGGGGGACGCCTGGCTCGAATCGCTCGAGCGCTGGCGTGCGTTACCGACGGATGAGGACGCCCGCTTTGATCGCCACGTGCAGATCGATGCGGCTGCGGTTGAACCCATGATCACCTACGGCACGAACCCCGGTATGGTCATGCCCATCGGCGCCAGTATTCCTCGGCGTGCCAACGATGCGGCATTTGACCGGGCACTCGCCTACATGGGCTTTGAAGCCGGCGCGACGCTCAAAGATAAGCCCGTCAATGTGGTGTTTGTCGGCAGTTGCACCAATGGACGTCTGTCAGATCTGCGCGCAGCGGCAGCGCTCCTGCGCGGCGCGACGATCGCCCGCGGCGTGACCATGCTCGTCGTGCCCGGCTCGCAGGCGGTGAAGCGCGCGGCCGAAGCCGAAGGCCTGCATCAAATATTTCTGGACGCCGGCGCCGAATGGCGCGAATCGGGCTGCTCCATGTGCCTTGGCATGAATGGGGACCTGGTAGGCAGCGGCGAATACTCGCTCAGCACCAGTAACCGCAATTTCGAGGGCCGCCAGGGAGTGGGCGCGCGCACGCTGCTGGCGAGCCCGCTGACCGCGGCGGCCAGCGCAGTACGCGGCCGCATAACCGATCCGCGCGAATTTGTGCGCCACTGAGGCGCGCGCGAGCTTATGCAGCCTATCCGCATCTTGCGCGCGCGTACCGCGGTGCTGCCGGCAGCCAATATCGACACCGATCAGATCATTCCCGCACGCTTTCTGACGACCACGACGCGTGATGGCCTGGGAAAGCATCTGTTTGCCGACTGGCGCTACGGCGCCGACGGTACACCGCAAACCGAATTCGTTCTCAATAGTCCGAGCGCCGCGGGCTGCCAGATTCTTGTCGCGGGACGCAACTTTGGCTGCGGCTCCTCGCGCGAGCATGCCCCGTGGGCGCTTTTGGACTATGGGTTTCGCGCGGTAATCAGTACCCAGATCGCCGACATCTTTCGTAGCAACTCTTTGAAGAATGGATTCTTGCCCGTGGTGGTTGATACGCCCACGAGTGATTGGCTGATCGCGCACCCGGGCGCCGAGATCAGCATCGATTTGCCATCCGCAACCCTCACACTGCCGAGCGGTGTGCAGGTGACTTTTCCACTCGAGACGTTCGCGCGATACTGTCTCGTCAACGGCATCGATGAATTGGGCTTCCTCCTTGAGCGACGCACACAGATCGAAGCATTCGAGCACGCGCGCGACGGATCCTGACGACCCGCAGGGCCGCAGGCGGCGCACGCCGGTAAATGCTCAACTACCGGCAGTTATGCCGCCGTTGGCCTTGCGCGGCAGGCGTCGACCGCTCGCTGCAGCGCCGCGGCGAGATCACTGCGCAGATCCTCGAGCGCCTCAATTCCGATCGACAGACGCACGAGACCATCGGCGAGCCCGGCCTGCAGTCGCGCACCGGGATCCATCGCCGCATGCGTCATCGTCGCCGGATGAGCCACCAAGCTCTCGACTCCACCCAAAGACTCCGCAAGCGAAAAACAGCGCAGGTCCGCGACGAATGCGCGTACCGCATCATGACCGCCGGCAAGCTCAATCGTGATGACCGCCCCCATCCCCTGCTGCTGGCGGCGTGCGAGTGCATGTCCGGGGTGCGAGGGCAGCCCCGGGTAATAGACCCGGTTCACATTGGGCTGCAGCACAAGCCACGGCGCGAGCGCCTGCGCGTTGCGTTCGTGATGTTCGAGGCGCGCGTGCAGGGTACGAATCCCGCGCAGCGTCATGAAGCTGTCAAACGGCGCGCCGGTCACCCCCAGACAGTTGGCCCACCACGCCAACTTTTCATGCTGCGCCAAGGTGCGCGCGACTACCGCACCGCCGACCACGTCGCTGTGGCCATTCAAATATTTGGTGGTCGAGTGCACCACCAGATCCGCGCCGAGCAGGAGCGGCTGCTGCCAGGCGGGCGACAGGAAGGTGTTGTCGACCACCACGAGCGCACCTGCCGCGTGGCCGAGCGCTGCGAATCTTTGAATATCCGTGATGCGTAAGAGCGGATTACTCGGCGTCTCGATCCACAGAAGCCCAGCCGTGCGCGCAAGCGCGGCGCTGACAGCCGCTTCGTCGCCGCAGTTCACAAACTCGACCTCAAGTTCGCCGCGGCGCCGCCAGGCATCAAAGAGCCGATAGGTTCCACCGTAGCAATCGTGCGGCGCGACGATGCGCGCACCCACCGGTAATAGATGGCCGACGAGTGTGATCGCCGCCATGCCGGTTGCGGTCACGACTGCGCCGGCGCCGCGTTCCAGCTGCGCGATCGACTGCGCAAGGAGATCGCGGGTGGGATTGCCCGAGCGGGTGTAATCGTAAGCACGCTTGTCGCCGAAACCGCGAAACGCGAACGTCGACGTCAAATGGATTGGCGGCACGACACAGCCAGTCGTGTCATCGCATTCCAGTCCAGCGCGCACGGCCTGCGTCTGCTGCTGGATCGGTGCGCTCGCGATGGGCGTGGGACCGCTGTCGGGGATAGAGTCTATCGAGGCGTTCATCAAAGCTCCGCATACGAGTTGTCCGGCTCAACGGCACTCCTGCGCAGCACCCGCATAGACATGCGGGCTGTGGCGTCCATCTTCCACACGGCGGTAGGCCACATGAAAGCTACGCACACGGCTCATCTGTTGATCCAAAGGATCGCAGGAGTTGGCACCTTTCCGAGCTGGTTAGGCTTCGCGGCGGTTGCCCCGGCGTCTAAGGGCCTTTCCCTCGGCCGGTCTCGATGAGTGACGCAAAGTCTAGGGTCGCGCCGCCGGAGCGTCAAGGCGGGCTTTCGCCAGCCCCTACTGGAGCGCGGCGAGGCTCGACGCGTGCAGCGGCGCGCCGCGCAACCTCAGCACGCGTCTTCTCAGGGCTGCCTCATCAACTTCACTCCCATTCCGCCCGCCTGCGCTCAGTGCGCGACGAGCGCGTCGGCGCGCGTGCCCGCAGCGGCCGCCTCGCCGTTGCGGCCGCGAACGCGCAGCGCGTCGCTTATTAGGCGCCAGGCGCTCGCCTGGGCGTTGGGGTCGCCGCTTGCCAGAGCAAGCGCCTTGTGTCCCATGTTGTCCGCTTGTGCGGCATTGCCCGCATCAAGCTGCACGCGTCCGAGTGCGATCCAGGCCAAAGGGTTTTCAGGCTCGATCCGCAGCGCGCGCTCCAAGGTTGCAGTCGCAGCCGGATAATCACCGGCCGCGGCGCGCGCATGCGCCTGCGCAACCAAAGAACTCGCAGCGCCACCCAGTCGATACTGGCGCGTGGGCGCAGGCGGCGCGGGGGCGACGGGCGCGGCCTCGGTACCTTGCGGCGTCGAAGCAGCCGCTGCGCTGCCCGATTCTGGATTGCGCGAGCGACCCACGAGCGAGCAGCCCGCGAGCACGACGAGGAATGCAGCAATCATGGCTTGGCGCATCATTTGTGGATGATACCGCGCAGCCGCTCACCCAGGCGCTGCGCCAAACCGGGTTGCTCCGCGGCGCTGCATCCGGGTTTCTTTGGAAGCTGCGTGCTGATCGGCACCGCGATCCGAATCGCATCCTTGTTGTTGTCCTTGCAGCCGTCCTCAAGTTCAAGGCCGGTCAGGTAATCAATCGACACGTCGGTCAGCGAATCAGGGGTTGCGGCACTCCAGGAGGTGGTACCGAGGCCCGCGAGCACGTGCGACCAGACGGCAAGTGCCGCGGCAGCACCGGTGAAGCCCGTCGGCTGATTGTCATCGTAGCCCACCCATACCACCTCGAGGTGACTGCCGGAGAAGCCGGCAAACCAGCTGTCGCGCAGGTCGGACGTGGATCCGGACTTGCCGACGACGACGAGATCAGGGGGCAAGACGCTGCGCGCCGGTCTGCCGGTGCCGCGCTCCATGACCTGCTGCATCATCTGATCCACTTCGAACACGACATCAGGCTGCGCGATCTGAGTGAGCTCGAGCGGAAATGCCTTCAGTGCCTGACCCGATGAACTTAAGACCGCGCGCACTGCGCGCAGTGGTGTGCGGTAGCCCCCGTTGGCAAGACCGCTGTAGAGCTGGGCCACCTCAAGCGGTGTCGCATTGACCGCGCCCAAGAGCAGAGCCGGCACCTGTGCCGGCGCGCGCTCTAAGCCGAAGCGTTGCAATGTCTGCGCGACGCGCGTGACGCCCACGTCCATACCGACTGCGACGGTTGCGAGGTTCAATGATTCGGCCAGCGCCCGCACCAGTGGCACGGGGCCGTAGGTCTGGCGCGTGAAATTCACCGGGCGCCAGTGCCCGCCGTTCGTCAAATGAATATCGACCGGAGCATCCTGCACGATGCTCGCCAGATTGTAACGATGGGTTTCAAGTGCAGTCAGATAGACAAACGGCTTGACGACCGAACCCATCGGGCGCGCCGCGTCAAGCGCGCGGTTGAAACCGCTGTAGCCAACGCGGCGCCCGCCGACAATCGCAATCACATCGCCGCTTGCCGGCGCGGTGAGCACGATCGCGCCATCAAGAGACTCGTTGGTCGGGCGCCGTGCACGCTCAAGGCGGGTCAACTCCCGATCGAGCGTCTGCTCCGCCTCATCCTGCGCGCGCGGCTCAAGGCCGGTGAAGATCTTCAGCCCCTCCTGCGTCAAATCGGTCTCACGATAGTCGCGCCGCAAGGTGCGGCGTACAAAGTCGAGGTAGGACGGGTAATAGGCGCCCGCGCCACGGCTCGTGACCCCGAGCGGGCGGCTCGTGGCGCTCTGTGCCTCTTGGGCGGTGATGACGTTGAGGTCACTCATGAGTTTGAGGACGAGATTGCGCCGCGCAAGCGCCCGCTCGGGGTGGCGGCGCGGATCGTAATAAGAAGGCCCGCGCACGATCGTGACGAGCAGACTCAGCTCCGCGAGATCAATTTCGCTTAAGGGTTTGCCAAAATAAAACTGGCTCGCAAGTCCGAAGCCGTGAATGGCGCGGTCGCCGTCCTGGCCCAGATAGATCTCATTGATATAGGCGTTCATGAGATCGGCCTTGCTGAAGTGCGACTCCAGCGCAATGGCCATGAGAGCCTCGCGCGCCTTGCGGCCGATAGTCTGGCGCGAATCGAGAAAGTAGCTCTTGACGAGCTGCTGGGTCAGCGTGCTGCCGCCTTGCTCGATCTGATGCGAGCGCAGGTCGATCCACAGTGCGCGCGCGACCGCGCTCGGATCCACCCCGTGATGGGTATCGAACTTGCGATCCTCGACGGCCTTCAACGCTGCCGGTAAGAGCGCTGGCACCTCGGCCGGAGTGACCACAATGCGATCCTCGCCGTGCGTTGGAAAAATGCTGCCAATAAGGAGCGGATCAAGCCGCAGAATCGGCAGATCGTGCCCGTTAGCGTCGCGCAGTGCTTCGATCGAATGCGGGCCTGCGATAACGCTCAGCATTTGCGCCGGCCGCGCCTCATCGGCGAAACGTGCCGCGCGCAGCGCAATGTCAATGCGATCATTCTGCCGACGGTAGCTGCCCGGTCGGTCAAGCTTGTCACGCGGGCGATAGCGCAGGCGCGCAAGCTCCTGCGTAAGATCACTCATCGACAACGGGGCGCCCACATACAGCTCAACTGGCGCGGCAAACACTTGCGCCGGCAAAGTCCAGCGGCGGCCGCGAAACTGCTGCGTCACAACGTGATCGACGTAAATGTAGTAGAGGCCAACGACCAAGATTGCCGCGGCAAAGATGCCGAGTGCCCCCAGTAGGAGCAGGCGTCGCAGGCGATGTTGGCGCGGCCTTCGGGCCATGGGCGCTAGATGCAGACTTCCACAGCCGGCTCACGCAGGTTGTAGCGCGAGCTCATCGCGTGGCCGTAGGCGCCGGCATTGGCGATGAGGAGCACATCGCCCTCCTGAGTGTCCGGCAGCAGTCGGTCGTGACCCAAAATATCGCCGCTTTCGCAGATGGGACCGACAACATTGACCGCCTGCCCCGGCGGCTCGTGCAGGCGCGTGAGGTTCACGATCTCATGATAAGCACCATACAGTGCCGGACGAATGAGCGAGTTCATGCCCGTCGCGATGCCGACATAGTGCACATCCGCCTTGGTCTTCAACTGCGTCACCCGCGCCAGCAACACACCCGCGGCCGCGATCAGATAACGTCCGGGCTCGATCCAGATTTCAAGTCCGGCATGCGCTGCCAGCACTTTGGCAAGCGCCGCATCAAGCTGCAGCAGATCAACCCCCGGCTCGCCCGGCTTCTCCGGCACGCCAAAGCCGCCGCCGACATCGATCACGCGCGC
>DATCBZ010000067.1:0-7100 GCA_036511555.1 Steroidobacteraceae bacterium | reverse complement strand
CCCGGATGCACCGGGCAAGTACTTCTATGTGTGGCTCGATGCGCCGATCGGCTACCTTGCAAGCCTTAAAAACTACTGCGTGCGCCGCGGCATCGATTTTGCAGGCTTGCTCGCGAACCCTGAGCTGGAGCAGATCCACTTCATCGGCAAGGACATCATCTACTTTCATACGCTGTTTTGGCCGGCGCTCCTGAAGTTCTCTGGCGCCCCCTACAAGATTCCCGACCACGTCTACGTGCACGGCTTCATCACGGTCTCGGGCGAGAAGATGTCAAGATCGCGCGGCACCGGCATCAGTCCGCTGCGTTATCTGGATGTCGGCATGAACGCAGAGTGGCTGCGTTACTACATCGCGGCGAAGTTGAATGGCAGCGTCGAGGATCTCGACTTTAATCCGGATGATTTCATTGCGCGCGTCAACAGCGACCTCATCGGCAAATACGTCAACATCGCAAGCCGCGCGGCGAATTTCATTACCAAACACTTTGACGGCGTGCTGCATTTCAGCAGCGACACGACGGCGCTGCTCGCGGCCGGGCGCGCCACCGCCCACCTCGTCAGCAAGAGCTACGATACGCGCGAATTTGGCAAGGCCATGCGCGACATCATGACGGTCGCGGACGGCATCAATCACGAATTCGATGCCCGGCAGCCGTGGGTACTGGCCAAAGATCCTGCCAAGCGCGGCGAGCTGCAGAATGTCTGCTCCTTCGCCCTATATGGATTCAAGCTCTTAAGCGTCCTGCTTGCTCCCGTGCTGCCGCAGCTCACCGCACGGGTCGCGCAGGAGTTCTTTAGACTCGGACGCACCTTTACCTGGGCCGATGCAGAAGTTCTGCCGCGGCGCATAACGGCCTATCAGCACCTCATGACCCGCGTCGATGCGAAACAGCTCGATGCACTGTTCGATACCGAAAAGGAATCTGCACCCGTGACGACCGCAACTCCACCGCCAGCTGCCGCAAATGCGCAAGCGGCCCCCGCGCCCTCTGCACCGCCGGCACCGATGCCGGCCACGATCTCGATCGACGACTTTGCCAAAATCGACTTGCGCGTCGCGCGCATCGCCAATGCCGAATTCGTCGAGGGCGCCGATAAACTCCTGCGCCTGACGCTCGACATCGGCGCGATGGGCACACGCCAGGTATTTGCCGGCATCAAGTCCGCCTATGATCCGGCGCAGCTCGTCGGACGCCTGACCGTCATGGTTGCGAACCTCGCCGCACGCAAAATGAAATTCGGCATGTCTGAAGGCATGGTGTTGGCCGCCTCGGGCGAGACTCCCGGAATTTTTCTCCTGACACCGGATGCGGGGGCGCAAGCGGGGATGAAGGTGAGATGACCGCGGAGGAGGTCGATGCACTTTTGCCGCAGACGCAGTGCACGCGCTGCGGCTATGCGGGTTGCAGCCCGTACGCACAGGCGATCGCCGACGGAGGCGCCGCGATCAACCAGTGCCCACCGGGGGGCGCCGCCACGATTGCGATTCTGGCCGAGGCGCTCGGTCGGGAAATGCTGCCGCTTAATCCATTGAATGGTCAGGAAGGTCCGGTGCTCGTTGCGCACATTGATGAGAAGCGCTGCATCGGCTGCGTCAAATGTCTGCCGCCCTGCCCCGTCGACGCCATCATCGGCGCGAAACAGCACACTCACACCGTGGTCGTTGAGCTGTGCACGGGGTGCGAGCTGTGCGTGGCTCCATGCCCGGTGGATTGCATCGTGATGCTGCCGCGCAGCCAATCCGGCGCTGCGACGGCGCCGCCGCCCGCGCAGAACCGTGAGCGCTACGCCGCCCATAACGCGCGTTTCGCCAGACGTGCCGCAGAGCAGGCCGCGCTCATTGCGGCGCAGAAATATGCAGCCGGCGCGCCGTAGAGCCATCTTCCGGCGCCTGCAGGCCGCCAATCCGCAGCCACAGACGGAGCTCCTGTACGACTCTGCCTTTGAGCTTCTGGTTGCCGTGATGCTCTCTGCGCACACGACCGACAGAGCCGTCAATGCCGCAACCCGCGCCCTCTTTCCCACCGCCCATACTCCGCAAGCCATCGCAGCCCTCGGCATCAATGGGGTGCGCCCGTATCTGAAGAGCGTTGGCCTGTACAACATGAAGTCGAAGCACCTGATTGGGCTCGCACGCCAGATCATTGAAAACCACGGCGGCGAAGTTCCCAATAACAGAGAAGCCCTCGAGGCGCTGCCGGGAGTGGGGCGCAAGACGGCCAATATCATCCTCAATATCGTATTCGGTGAATCGACCATCGCGGTTGACACGCATATCTTTCGAGTCGCCAATCGCACTGGACTTGCGCCCGGGAAAACCCCGCTTGCGGTGGAGGAAGCGTTGAACGCAACGACGCCTGCGGCGTATCGTAAGGATGCTCACCATTGGCTCCTGCTGCATGGCCGCTACGTGTGTCTGGCGCGGATTCCGTTGTGCCCCCGCTGCATCATTGCCGACTTGTGCGAGTACCGGTACAAAACGCCGCCGCCGCCGCCCGCAACCGGAGCCGAGCGCGTAAAGGCGCGAGCCCGCGGAAAATTGGCGCGCGGCTGATAGGGCTGTCGTAATGCGCCTGTGATTGACGGGCACGGAACCATCCGCCTGCTGATCGCGCACGCCCACCGCGCGGCAAATTTGACTCTGGCCGCACTTGAATCATCGGGCGGGCATGCTGCTTCGCAGCAAATTGCCCGCGCACTCAAATACGTGACGTTTACCGCCGAATTCGGCATTATGTCCGGGCTAGGATCGGGGGGTCGTAGCAACCGCTAAGGATAAAACAATGAAAATATTGCGATGGATCCGCATACCGCTGCTGTGCGTGGCCCTTATGCCGGCCGCCTTCGGCGCCTGCCGGATAGGTCAGATTGCCGAAATCCCCGTCAGTATTGTGTACAACCGACCAATAGTGGACGGCACAATCAACGGCCAGGACGTTAAGATCCTGGTCGATACGGGCGGGGCGTGGACGACCATATGGGAGGACGCGGCAACACAACTGGGTCTGCCGCTCGACACCGGCACACGCGTACGCGCGTGGGGCGTAGGAGGTGAAGCGCGCGTTCTCGGCACGGTCGTCGAACATTTTCAAATGGGCTCCTTCACCGGTGAGCATTTGAATCTGGCTGCCCTCGGCAGAGCGCTTGAAGCGCCGCACGGTAAGGTGGCCGATATGACCGCCATGATACTGGGTGAGGACTTCCTCTCGAATTTCACCACCGAATTTGATCTCGCACACGGCGTCATACGTCTCCTGCGGCCGGAGGGCTGCGCCGCCGACCAGCTGGCTTATTGGAGCGACACCTACTCTATTGCGGAACTTGAGCGCTTCAATCCGCAGCGTGCCGTCATTCGCGGCAATGTCGTCGTCAACGGCAGGCGGGTACTCGCAATGTTTGATACCGGTGCGCCGCTGTCGACGATTGCGCTGCACGAGTCGCGGACGCTCGGTGTGATTCCAGGCAAGGACGGCGTGGCGGCAGCCGGCCATATGATCGGCGTTGCCGGCAATGCGCTTTCCGCCTGGGTCGGCAGGTTTGCCACGCTCGCGGTCGGCGACGAATCCATGAGCAATGTGAAGCTGGGGATCGCCGACCTCTTTACGGCCAACACGATTCAGGAGACCGGATCGCGCGTCGCGCATCCTGTTTCAGATGCGCCCGGTATGATCATTGGCTGCGATTTCTTTCTGTCGCACCGCATATTGGTTTCCCCCAAAGAGAGCAAGCTCATATTCACCTATAACGGCGGCGCCCCCTTTTCGTATGTTGAATCACGCTTGGCCGCAAACGCGAGTGCAGAGCGTACCGATGGCGCCCCGAATCCAGCCGCCGCAACCGCGGCCACCAAATAGCGTTTTAGCAGACTTGGCCGGCCTTTTCTGGGCGCGCCGGCTTGGGGGTCCCTGCGGGTAAGCCAAAATAGGCGGGCGGACCCGCGGACACGCACGGCTAGCGCTTCGGAATATACAAATCCGTCAGGGTGCCTTCGAAGGATTCCGCTGCGAAGGCGACAGTTTCTGAAAGCGTCGGATGCGGATGCACTGTGAGCGCAATATCGGCAGCGTCCGCGCCCATCTCAATGGCCAGCGCAACTTCGCTGATGAGCTCGCCCGCATTGGTGCCGACAATGCCGGCCCCCAATATTTGACGCGTTGCGGGGTCGAATAAGAGCTTGGTGAACCCCTCGTCACGGCCTATCGACAGCGAGCGACCGCTTGCCATCCACGGAAACAGGCTCTTTTTAAATGCGATGCCCTGGGCCGCGGCCTCGATCTCCGTGAGCCCCACCCAGGCGATCTCCGGATCGGTATAGGCAACCGATGGGATCACACGCGCATCAAAGGAGCTCTTGTGACCCGCCGCAACTTCCGCTGCCGCCTTCGCCTCGTGGCTCGCCTTGTGCGCGAGCATCGGCGGACGGGCGATGTCGCCCACTGCAAAGATGTGTGCCACGTTGGTGCGAAGCTGCTTATCGATCGGAATGAAACCGCGGTCCGATACCGTAACACCCGCGGCGGCGGCGCCGATCAGAGCGCCGTTCGGCACGCGCCCGACCGCTACCAGCACGCGGTCAAACACCTGCGGCGCGGGTGCCTTCTCGCCCGAGAAGGTAACACGCAACCCCTCTTGCAGCGGCTCGATGCGATCGACTTTGGTACCGGTCAGGATCTGCTCGTAGCGGGCGCGAATGCGTTTCTCAAGCGGCCGCACCAGATCCGGATCGCAGCCCGGCATCAGCTGCGGCATGAGTTCGACGACGCTGACACGGCTGCCGAGCGCATCATAGACGCACGCCATCTCAAGTCCGATGATGCCGCCGCCGATGATCAGGAGCCTTGCGACGGGCGGCAGTTCGAGCGCGGTGGTGGAATCCATGATCCGCGGATCAACAGGCAATCCCGGCAGCCGTGTCGGCTCTGACCCGGCGGCAATGATGCACTGCTCAAAGCGCACGCGCGTTGTAGCCTCGCCAGCCTTCACTTCCAAAATGTGCGGGCTTACAAATCGTCCGCTGCCCTGCACGACCTCGACCTTGCGCTGCTTTGCAAGCACCTTCAAGCCGCCGGTGAGCTTCTTGACGATGCTGGCCTTCCAGGCGCGCACTCGCGGCAGATCGATCGTCGGTTTACCGAAAGTGATGCCGTGCGCGCTCATCTCCTCAGCATCTGCGACGACTTTCGCAGCGTGCAGCAGCGCCTTCGACGGAATGCAGCCGACGTTCAAACACACGCCGCCCAAGGTTGACCAGCGCTCAACAAGAGTCACTTGCATGCCAAGATCGGCGGCGCGAAATGCAGCGGTGTAGCCGGCAGGGCCAGCGCCCAACACCAGGAGTTTGGCTGCGCGGTCCGCTTTCTCGGTGCTATCTGCCGGCGGCTGTACCGGTGGTGTCAAGGGCGCGCGGCCTGGATCGCGCGCGGTTTTCTTACTCGGCACTTCCGCTGCGGAAACCGGCGCCGGCGCGGGCTGCGGCGTTTCAGCTTCTGGTGCTGCCGCTTCGATGCGCACGATAGGCGTTCCGGCGGAAGCCTTGTCGCCGCGCTTTAACAGGACTTCGATGACCTTGCCTGCCGCGGTCGCCGGAACATCGAGCGAGGCTTTCTCCGTTTCCAGAGTGACGAGCGGTGTATCAACCTCGATGGTGTCGCCCGGGCCCACCAGCACGTCAATGACGGCGACCTCTTTGAACCCGCCCAGATCCGGAACGGCAAGGTCGATAGTGCTCACGGCACCGCTTCGACGAGCGCGCGCGGCTCCGCCAGAGTTGCGGCCAGGTAATTCGTGAAACGTGCGGCACTTGCGCCGTCAATGACGCGATGATCGTACGACAGGCAAAGCGGCAGGATCATGCGTGGTACCAAGGTGCCGTCGCGGTACACCGGCCGCATGGAGCTGCGCGACAGGCCCAGGATCGCAACCTCGGGCGCATTGATGATCGGCGTAAATGCTGTGCCGCCGATGCCGCCCAGACTGGAAATCGTAAACGAACCACCCTGCATCTCCGCTGCCTTGAGCTTGCCGGCACGGGCTTTCTCGGCGAGTTCACCGAGCCGGCGCGCGATCTCGTAGACATCGCAACGCTCGGCATCGCGCAGCACCGGTACCACAAGGCCATTGGGTGTATCGGCCGCAAAGCCGATGTGTATATATTTTTTCAGAATCAGATTCTGTGCGTGCTCGTCGAGGGAGGCGTTGAAATCAGGAAACTCCTGCAGCGCCCGCGCACAGGCGCGCACGACGAACGCGAGCACAGAAAGTTTGATGCCTTCAAGCGCCGCCTTCTGTTTGAGCTTGCCGCGCACGTCCTCAAGATCGGTGACGTCCGCGTCCTCAAATTGCGTGACGTGCGGAATATTGACCCAGCTTGCATGCAGACGCGGCCCGGAGATGCGCTGGAGGCGTGACAAGGGCTTCGCTTCGACCGCTCCGAATTGGCTGAAATCGACGAGCGGCACTTTAGGCAAGGCTGCAGCAGTGGCTGCCCCTTGCGCTCCGGCACCCAGCAGGCGCTTGATGTAGGCTTTGACGTCGTCATGACGGATGCGCGACCTAGGTCCGGTACCGGTCACGAGCGAAAGATCCACGCCCATCTCGCGCGCAAGCTTCCTGACCGACGGCCCCGCATGCGCCTTGGCGAAACCTAGTTCGTTAAAAATCGGTGCGGGCCGCGGGCTTGCCGGCACCGACACGGCGACCGGTACAGGCGCGGCGGCCGCTGTTGGCGGCGCGTCGGGCACGGCTGCGGGCGGTTCTGCTGGCGCCGCCGGCGCAGCGGCGACTGCGGCCTTCGGCTCAGGAGCGCGCGCATCAGAGCGCACGGTCACGAGCAGATCGCCGGGGGATACTTTGCTCGATTTTGCGACGTGCACTTTGTCGATCACGCCGGCCGCCGTCGAGGGCACATCCATCGCGGCCTTTTCGGTTTCGAGCGTCACCAATGGCGCGTCGGTCTCGATGACATCACCCGGCTTGACGAGCACGTCAATGACGGTCACGTCCTTGAAGTCGCCCATGTCGGGCACCCGCACTTCAATCTGCCGCGCCATTACACGAGCGCTCTGTTAGGTCTTCCAGGGATCGGGACTGGCGGGGTCGAT
>DATCBZ010000066.1:0-5957 GCA_036511555.1 Steroidobacteraceae bacterium | reverse complement strand
CACGATTGGCGCTCCCGGCTTGCAATTATCGTAAGGCGGCCGGATGCGACGGTGCGATCAACCGTGCGAATCACGAAGCGAATTGATCCATCGGGACAGATATCGTGTTCGAGCGTCAGCGGTTCGCCGGGTCGGACTGCGCTGTGAAATTTGGCGGTGGCAATTTCGCACCGAGGCGCTTCGCCCCCGCTTGCTCCTGCCAACGCGTGCAGTGCTTCATCGAGCAGCACGACGCCCGGAACGATCGGTGCGCCCGGAAAATGCCCCGCGAAAGCCGGATGCAGCGGTGAGATGCTCAAGCTCAGGGTGGCCATGGCTAGCTCTACACCACACACTCGGGGTCGGCGGCGCCGAGCGACCGCAACGCCTCGAGCGGCAGCTTTCCGGTTGCGGTGCGCGGCAGTCGCGCGACAAATAACAGCGGCCGCGGCAGGAATACCGGGTCAATGCGCTCACGCAGCTGCTCGAGCAGCCACGCAGCGTCGACACCGGGTGCAACCACGAATGCCGCGAGCCGCGTAACGCCGGTTGCCGCGTTGCCCTCATCCTCGCGAATAAAGAATGTGCCGTCGATAATCCCTGGAATGGCATTCAAATGGTGATTCAGGTGGCCCAACGAACCGCGCTTGCCCGCAACATTGACAAGGTCCCCCGTGCGCCCATGCAATATGAAGGTCTGCTCGCCCGTTGGCTCAAGCACATCGCCCATCGCCGTGGGTTGTTCTACATGGCCACCTTGCACCCACGCACTGCCGTCTGCGACCGTGAGTTTGACGCCGGGCCAGAGCGACCATTGTTGCGATTCGACCGTACGCCGTGAGGCAATCTGACCGGTCTCGGTCGAGCCGTAAATCTCAAGAAGCGGTGCGCCGAAGCGGCTCTCGGTCTCGACCGCAAGCTCGCGGGCGAGCGGCGCGGTGGCCGATAAAATAAAATCAATAGCCGGCAGCGCAAGATCAGCTCCCAGCAGCGTACGCAGGTGGATGGGCGTCGTCACGAGTACTCGTGGACGGGGCAACGCTGCGATTCCGGCACAGATGTCCGCGGGAAAGAACGGCCGTTCCGCACAGAGCGCGTTGCCGCTTTGCAGGCAGGTGAGCACGGTTGATTCCAGGCCGTACATGTGTTGGGCCGGAACGGTGCCGAGCAAGGCGTGCGAGCGGCCGTCGGCGAGGCCAAGCCGCCGTGCACCTTCGACAACGCAATTTGCAAGCTTGCCCCAGGTCTTTTTATGCGGCACCGGCATGCCTGTCGAACCCGACGTGAACACATAGGCGACGAGTTGCTCGGCGTCGATCTGCGGAATCCGCCAGGGCAACTCCTCGGCAGTCGTTGCATTGCGATAGTAAAAGTGCGGCAGCTCGATGTCGCAGTGTGTGTCGTCCGTCAAACAAAAGGCATCGGGGGCGAACTGTTTGAGCTGGCGGATGATCTGCGGTGTGTGCGCGGAGGGCAGAAGACTCACCTTGCGTGCGATCACGGATGCGGCGAGACCCACCGTAAAACGATAGCGGTCGTTACAAATATTGAGGACGTGGGCACCTGCCGGCAGTGCCTGCGCGAGGCAGGCGACGTCGGTGAGAAACCGGCCCGCCGTCACCGCAATTCCAGCGCGGTAGGCGAGGATGCTGTCGCTTGCGCGGTGCGTTACGAGCGGGATGAGGACCATGATGTTTCGCGTCGAATTTCGCGTCGCAACGCTCATTGCCCCTAGGTTGTTGGCTGACGCTGCGAATCAAGGTACGCACGCACGCTCTGCAACAAGCCTGCCCGATGCTCCGACGGCAGCACTATCCGGCGCACTACGTATTCGCCAGTGAACATGAGCACGACCAGAGGAGGCGTAAAGAAATTAGAGAATGCGGACCAAACTGTGCGCGGCGCGTACGCGTACAGTACAACGGACGTGCAGCAGACCAAAGCGAAGAACACGACCCAGGCCGCCGTGGCATTTCTCGTGTAGCGGACCACGGTCTCAGGCAGAGGACCATGTACGAGATCCGCCCAGTAGGTGCACAGGGGCACGCGGCCGGGGAACAGCGTGCGCGCGAACGTGTAACCCAGAAGTGCGTAGATCCCGCATTCCTCGAGGACATATGCGAGCGCAAAGTGCGCTTCGATGTGGTGCCAACTGCTGGCGATCAAAACGCTTGCGAGGAGTGCCGCTGCCAGCGCACGCCAGCGATAGATCGAGCGCCACGCTAACCCCCATCCGACAGCGCATAACGGCGCGACGGCGACGAGCGCGCCCAGACCCTGCGCCTGCGGGTTCGAGTTCGTGTAGTGCGCAAGACTTGCGTAGCCCGCAATTAAAGCTGCTATGCACGCGTAGCGCCAGCTCGCCAGCCCACCCTTGGTCACTTCGTCCTCTGCGCAGCCACGTACTTGGCGAAATATCGCAATGAACGAAAGATCTGTTCGTTCTCTTCGCTGTCGGCACGCAGCTGAATCCCGTACTGCTTCGATACGACGAGCGCGACCTCAAGAATGTCGATTGAATCCAGTCCCAGCCCCTCGCCGTACAAAGGCGCCTCGGGATTGATCTGCCGCGGATCGATCTCAAGGTTGAGCGCCTGCACGATGAGCCGCGCAATTTCGTGTTCGAGCGCGGCGAGATCAGATGCTGAAGGCTCTTTAAGAAGCAACGCTTTGTCGGACATATTCGTCGAAGCTTTGGCCGCTTTTAAGTCGCGCTTTTTCGGCGCGACCGACATTGGCTGATGAGCCAGTATATATGGGCTCTGTGCGCCTATGTTATGGTAGCAACGCTTGCGAGCACCCCGTCACTACTTCACCCAAGGCGTGCCCAATCGTGCAAGCCCCTTGTCCGCCACTTAGACAATATTACCCGCATGAAGCCGAGCGGCGTCGCTGGGTGGACGGGCTCTTCGATCGCACCGCTTGTGATTATGACCGCGTCGAGCGCGCTATGGCGTTTGGCAGCGGCTCCCGCTACCGACGCCGTGCCCTTAAGCGCGCAGGTTTGGCGGCCGGCATGAGCGTCGTCGATATCGGCGTCGGCACCGGCCTTCTGGCGCGCGAAGCAGCCTATCTCGTCGGCGATGCAAGCATCGTCACGGGTGTTGATCCCAGTAGTGGCATGGTGGCGCAGGCGCGGGTCCCCGCCGGGGTGCGGCTGCTCAGCGGCCGCGCCGAGGCAATCCCACTGCCCGACGCCTGCGCGGATTTTCTGTGCATGGGTTATGCCCTGCGGCATATCAGCGATCTGTCGCTCGCGCTCGGTGAATTTTGGCGCGTGCTCAAGCCCGGCGGTCTTATTTGCCTGCTTGAGATTACTCGGCCTGGGGGTGCGCTGCCGCGCGCACTTCTCAAAGCCTATCTGCGCGGCGTCGTGCCGATGCTCGCGTACGTCGTTGCGAGACACCCGGAAACCCCGCAGCTCATGCGCTTCTACTGGGACACAATTGATGCCTGCGCATCCCCGCGTGCCATCATGACAGCGATCGAGGAGGCGCAGTTCGCAACAGTGACCCGGCACCTCGAGCTTGGGATCTTCTCCGAGTACCGCGCGGCAAAGCCGCACGCGCCGCGGCTAGTTTAGCGGCGCGGGATTGCGCTGCCAGCGGCGTGCCAGCAATACCGGCAGGCGCAGCAGAAATTCAGCGAACAAACGTGCGTGCATGCAAGTTAGAAGCACGTTGTCACGCAAATAGTTGAAATGCGAGACGCCGCCTTCGTCGGCGCGGAAGTAGGCGACTTTCGCCGGCAAGTTGATAGGACGAACGCCGCGCCAACACAGACGCACCACTGCCTCGACGTCAAAATCAAATCGCCGCATCCACGGCTGGCAACGCATCACCTGCAGCAGCGGCGCAATTGGATAGACGCGAAACCCGAACAGCGAGTCGTGGATGCCCATCCACAGCGTCTCAACGTTGGCCCAGAAGTTGGAGACTTTGCGGCCGTTGACCCGCAGGCGCGGCGCGCTTGCATCGAACAGCGGTTCGCCGAGCACCATCGCCGCGGGTGCCTCGATAGAGGCGGCCATAAACACCGGAATGCGCTCGGCAGGATGTTGACCGTCCGAGTCCATGGTCAGCACGTGGGTGAAGCCGAGCGCGCGCGCCGCGCGTAGTCCATCGAGCACCGCGGCCCCCTTGCC
This sequence comes from Steroidobacteraceae bacterium, assembly GCA_036511555.1. GTDB lineage: Bacteria > Pseudomonadota > Gammaproteobacteria > Steroidobacterales > Steroidobacteraceae > PALSA-1196. The sequence goes on along the minus strand of DATCBZ010000066.1, from coordinate 1,834 downwards.
ACCGTTTCTGGCACGCAGGAGCACGCGTAGACCCGCATCCGCGGCCGCCATGCTCACGAGCCTGTCTGCGGTGCCGTCGGTACTACCGTCAACGACGATCCACACTGGGTTCCACAGCGCGCGCGCCGCCTGCACCGTTGCGAATACTTTTGGGCCGGGGTTGTAGCTTGGAATCAGGACGAGGTGCGTCCGGCTGGCCGCATTCATTGTCGCGTTTCAAGCGGCGGGGCGCTGGCCGCGGCGCCTAGCCACTCACCCTGTAACGCGCCGCTTAACTCGTCGCGATAATAACGTTCGAGCTCGGCGGTGAAGGCGCGCACATCTTTGGGGGGATCGAACCGTCTGCCCAAACGCACGCGATAGATGATGGGCAGGGACGGTCGACGCCACAGCGGCCAGCGCTTGCTCAAATACGGTGAATTGGTCTCGATAATGAGCGTCTGCACGGCTACCCCGGCTTGTTTGGCAATCACACCGACGCTCGCCTTCAGTGCATTAATAGGAGCTTGCACACTGCGCGTGCCTTCGGGAAACAGCAGCAGTACCCCACCACGATGCAAGTCCGCCACGGCCTCGCGGATCATCTGCACGGGTGCATCGTTACAGATGTAGCGCGCCAGGCGTGCGCCGGAGCCAAGAAAGACGTTATTTAGAACGTCCGACTTCATTACACAGGCAAGGTTCGGATGGCGCGTCAGGATCAGCAGAGCGTCGATCATGCAGGGATGATTGGGTGCGAGAATGAGAGCTGGCCCGTCGCGTAGGGCATCAATTGCGGTTAGATCCAGCTGATACGCACGCACGAAAGAAAGCCAGCCCGCATAGATCTGAAATCCCCGCATGATGCCGACCCGTCCCACCACCGTGCCAAGGCGGCGCGGCAGGAGCACGAACAAAGGCAGCGCCAGGACCGTCCAGGCAAGACAAATCAGCCCAAGTACAAAGAGGGAGCTATAGAACACCGTGCACTCATAGGCGAGTGCGCGAAGTCGCGGCACGCGGCCAGTTGCGGTACGCCCCGACATGAGGGATGTCTGCACGGGCTTAGGTTGGAGAGTTTACGGAAGAACAGCCCGTCGCTTCGATCTCGATAAGCAGGTCTGGCCGGCAAAGATCAGCGCGCAGATAAAGCACTCGTGCAGAGGATCCAAGCGCCGCGCGCAGCTCGGAATCTATGATGGCAACATCATGCAGGTGGCGCACATATGCTTTGTACCACAGGCTGTGTTTGCTGAATGCTGGCGCTGCGCCAGCGCGGTTCGCGTCGCTGACGAGGGCCTCAATATTACGCAGCGTCTCGCGCGTTTGCTCCGCCGCATCACCGTTATGCACCGTCGCGTGGCCGAGGATGCTCGCGGTGCCGGAGATGAACAGGACCCGGGTACTTGCAAGATCCACCGTGCAGGCACGTGAGAACGTCGGGCTTCGCGGGCTGTACTCCGGAGGGTAATGGTAGGCGCTGATCTGGCGCGGATTCTCGATTGCGGCTGGCGCACTCGTGCTGGCGAGAAAGTAAATGACCAAAGGTGAGCCAAGCGGCGAGCCCACGCCGCACGCGGCCGGCACCGCGCCCGTAACCGCGCGTCCGTGGGTGATGAAGGCGTCCTGCCGGGCGCTGTTGAATTGCCAGTAGCGCTCCGAGCCGTGGCTCTCGCCGTTAATGTCGGGCAGGTAGTTCCATACGCGCACCAAATGCCGTATGCCAAGCCCTTCGAGTAAAGAGAAGATCTCGCGGTAAGCAAGTTCGGTTGCGCTGTGCAGCGCGCTTACAGCATTCGGCGTTGGCGCGACTTCACTTTCGAGAATGCTCAGACACCCGAAGATGACATCCGGA
>DATCBZ010000065.1:0-11431 GCA_036511555.1 Steroidobacteraceae bacterium | reverse complement strand
GGCCGCGCGCGGTCTTGAGCTTGCCGGACTGAAACCACTGCAGTTGGGGCCGAAGGAGGGTCTGGCACTTCTGAACGGCACGCAGGTCTCAACGGCGCTTGCCCTCTCGGGGCTTGCGCAGATCGAGAGCGTCTTTGCCGCCGCGCTCGTTACGGGCGCGCTGTCGGTCGATGCCATGAAGGGCAGCGATGCACCGTTTGATGCGCGCATCCACCGGCTGCGGCGGCAGCCGGGTCAAATTGACGTCGCCGCGGTATTCCGGCGTTTGTTGGCCAACAGCCGGATCCGCGCATCGCATTTGCAGTGCGAGCGGGTCCAGGATCCGTATTCGCTGCGTTGCCAGCCGCAGGTCATGGGCGCTTGCCTGGATCTGCTGCGCAGCGTTGCCGGAACTTTGCTGCGCGAAGCGAACGCCGTGACCGACAACCCACTGGTTTTCGCTGACGACAATGCAGTCATCTCCGGCGGCAATTTCCACGCTGAGCCCGTTGCCTTTGCCGCCGACCAGCTGGCACTGGCCGTGGCCGAAATCGGCTCCATTGCCGAGCGCCGCATTGCGCTCCTCGTTGATCCCAACATGAGCGGGCTGCCGGCTTTTCTCGTCAAGGCAAGCGGGCTGAATTCAGGTTTCATGATTGCGCAGGTCACCGCCGCGGCGCTGGTGTCGGAAAACAAGATGCTGGCACATCCGGCAAGCGTCGATAGCATCCCGACCTCGGCCAACCAGGAGGATCACGTATCGATGGCGACCCATGCCGCGCGGCGTCTGACGGAGATGGCGGAGAACGCCGCTGCCGTTATTGGCATCGAGCTTCTCGCCGCGGCGCAAGGCATCGAATTTCATCGCCCACTCAGGAGCTCCGCGGCGCTCGAGGAAGTGATTGCCGTGCTGCGCACACGCGTGCCGCACTATGAAACCGATCGGTTTTTTGCACCCGATATCGCCGCAGCAAAGGACCTTGTGGCATCGGGGATTTTTTGCGCGCTCATCCCCGAGGCGGCCGTGGTCAAATAATCGGGCCGCGACAAGAGTCTGATTTTGAATCGCACCCACCTTAAGTCAGGTTTGGAAATAGCTCGCCCGGTCGAGATCAGGAATGAGCGCGGGTTGTGTGGGGTGCCATCCGAGCTGTGCCTGCGTTTGTGCGCTCGAAGCAGGACAGTCGACAGCGACGAAGTGGGCAAGCCAGCCGAAATGGCCGGCGGCCTCGACGGTGGACTTGCCGACGACGGGTACTTTCAGGCGCCGAGCAATCACCTGAGCGATGTCGTGAAGCGGCACGCCCTCATCGGCGACCCCGTGAAACCGCGCTCCGCAAGAACCCTTTTCAAGCGCGAGCCTGAAAAGATGCGCCGCATCGAGCCGGTGCACCGCGGGCCAGCGGTTGACCCCGTCACCCACATACGCCGAAACACCCGTGTCGCGCGCGATGCCGATGAGAGCGGGAAGGAAGCCGTGATCGCCGTCGCCATGCACCCAAGGGCGGCAACTTGACGATCGAAGCGTGCACTGCGCGCGCAGCCAGTGCCAACACCGCGGCCTCCGACGCAATGCGGTGGGCAACGGCAGCGTGGGGATCGGGCGCATCGTCTTCGGTTCCGAGGCGTCCCGGTGGCAAGTGCGCAGTGCCCGAGGTGACGATCAGCGGCCGGCTTGAGCCCGCCAGTGCCTCTCCCATCGTTTCGATCGCGCGCCGATCCGTTTCGCCGGCGGCTGCAAGATCCGAGAAATCGTGAGTGAAGGCGTTGTGGATGACGCCGTCCGCCGGCGCGACCCCACTGCGCAGGCTCTTAAGATCGGTAAGCGAGCCGCGATGCACATCGATTCCCACCGCGACGAGAGACGCCGCCGCCGCATCCGAACGAGCAAGACCCACAACCTGGTGTCCCGCGCCGGTGAGTTCTCGCGCAATCGCGGCGCCGATGAATCCGGTCGCGCCGGTCAGAAAAACTCGCATAAGGAGAGCTTTTAAGGTTTAGACGAAAGCCAATGTGGGTCTTAATCTATCGGGGTACTGACGTTATACGGTAGTTGAACGACACGAAATCAAGCGCCGGTGGCATCCAAATGGCTGCCACCCTCAAAACGAAATACAAACTGCGACACTCACCGGCCGTCCGGCGCAGTCTCGACGGAAATAAAACATGTACATCCCGGATTACTTTCACGAGACGGACCTGTCGCGGCTGGACTGGCTCGCCTCTCACGACGCATTTGGCACGCTCATTTCAGTTGTCGACGGCGCTCCGGCTGCGACGCAACTGCCCGTGCTTTATAGGCGCCACGAACAATGCGTGACCCTTACGGGCCATTGGGCACGGCCGAATCCGCAATGGCGCAACATCGAAACCCAGCGCGTGCTCCTTATCCTGCACGGGCCGCACGCCTACATCTCACCGCGCTGGTATACGGATCCGGCGAGCAACGTGCCGACGTGGAATTACGCGACCGCTCATCTGTATGGACGGGCCCGGCTCGTACAGGAGCCCGAAGAGTTACTGAAAATAGTTACCGGGCTCGCGGCGTTTTATGAAGCGGGAGCGAACCCGCCGTGGCGCATGGATGAGTCGCCTGCGAACCTGCAACGCCTGCGCGGCATCGTCGGTTTTGAGCTGCAGGTCGATGACATTCAGATCAAATACAAGCTCAATCAAAATCATTCGGCGGCGAATGTCGAGGGCGTCGTGCGTGCTCTGGCCGCGTCTGGAACCGATGACGCGCGCGCCGTGGCGACTCTCATGCAGGCGGCGCTACAACGGCGTGCGCGCGGCTGAAGACGCGCCGCTCTTAAAGCCCAAGCTCGCTTAAGCCCGCATGATCGGTGGGACGTGCGCCGAGCGGCCAGGAAAATTTCCTGTCGCCAACGGCGATAGGCACATCGTTGATGCTCGCCTCGCGGCGCTGCATCAAGCCTTCGGAACTAAACTCCCACTGCTCATTGCCGAAGGCCCGATACCATCGCCCATTTGCGTCGTGGCACTCATAACAGAAGCGCACCGCAATGTGTGCATCGTGAAAGGCCCACATTTCTTTGATCAGCCGGTACTCCAGTTCCTGCGCCCATTTGCGCTGCAGGAACGCGATGATCGCCGGCCGCCCCGTGAAGAATTCCGAGCGGTTGCGCCAGCGGCTGTCCACGGTGTAGGCGAGCGCCACTCGGTCCGGATCACGGCTGTTCCATGCATCTTCGGCGAGCCGAACTTTTTGCGTTGCGCTATCGCGGGTGAAGGGCGGCAAAGGCGGTCGTGTGCTCACGGTGATCCTTCAGGGAGCTAAGACGCCGCGGCGAGTATTGGAACGAGTAGCGGCGCAAGCGCCAGTGCGCCCAGTCAGAGCGCGGTATATAGTGCGCGTCCCGGCGGGCAGCGCGCAACGCCAGGTGCAGCGCTTCATACGGATCATGCAAATCGTCGCGCACATTTCGCAAAGGTAGGGGATCACATGAAAAGAAGTATTGCCGTGCTGGCACTCGTGGCCTTGGCCGCTCCGTGGACCGTGCTGGCCGCTGCGCCGAAGACGCTGAAAGTTGTGGAAACTGTAGAGGTCAGCGCACCGGTGGCGAAGGCCTGGGCGACCGTCAAGGACTTCGACAGTCTGGACAAGTGGCATCCGGGATTCTCCAAAGACGAGATCGTCAAAGGTGCCAATAACAAGGCGGGTGCGGTGCGCTCGCTGACCGTCAAGGGCGGGCCGACGTTCACTGAGCAGCTGATCTCTTTCAGCGGCAAGAGCCATTCCTATCGATACAAGATCACGGACGAATCGGCATTGCCCATTCACGACTACAAGTCGACGATATCGGTCACCGCCGGCAAGGACGGCGGATCGGTCGTGACCTGGACCGGCTGGTTCAAGCGCAAGAACACGAGTGACAGCCCGCCCGATGCAGAAAGCGATGCAGGCGTGATCAAGTTCATCACGGGCGTGTACCGTGGCGGCCTTGATAATCTGAAGAAGATGCTCGGCTGACGCACGAACTTCGGCCGTTGGCACATTTGCCATGGCGCGATACGGCGAGGTTCGCAGGAACCTTGCCGTATTGACCGCAGCGCGGGTCAAAGGCTGACCCGCGCGCCTAAGCTACCTCATTCCCCACGCGAACTATGCGCCCTAACCCGTTGGTTTTCATCGTGTCGCTGTTCGCCGCGGCCGTAGTCCTATCAGCCAGTGCGACCACGGATCGCGCCCCAATGCTGCAGGGGTTTGGCGCTGCCGGCAGCGCTCGCGAGCTCCTCCTCGAGAAGCAGTTCGACACACAGCTTGATCCTGCGCAGCTGCGCGAGTGGATGAAGCGCATGGCTGCCGCGCCCAATCAAGTGGGCTCACCGCATGACAAGGCCAACGCCGAATTCATGCTGGAGCTGTTCAAGAGTTGGGGTTGGGATGCCCACATCGAGACGTTCTACGTTCTGTATCCGACGCCAAAGCGCGTGACGTTGGAGTTGGTCGCGCCGCACCATTTCAAGGCGGCCTTGCAAGAAGGTACGCTGCGCGAGGACGCAAGCTCGCAGCACAGGCAGGGCGCGCTGCCACCCTATAACGTCTTCGGCGCGGATGGCAACGTCACGGCGGAGCTCGTTTACGTGAACTACGGGATGCCTGATGACTACAAGGAACTCGCCCGCTATGGCGTCGACGTCAAAGGTAAGATTGTCATCGTGCGCTACGGCGATGACTGGCGCGGACTAAAACCGAAGCTGGCCTATGAACATGGTGCTGTCGGTTGCATCATCTATTCGGACCCGCGCGAGGACGGCTACTTCAAGGGAGATGCCTATCCCGTCGGGGGCTGGCGACCGCCGAGCGGCGTACAACGCGGCTCGGTGCTCGACATGACGCTCTACCCGGGCGATCCGCTGACGCCGGGAGTAGGTGCCAGTTCCGAGGCGACACAGCTCTCGCTCGCCGCGGCCAAGACCATTCTGAAGATTCCCGTCATGCCGGTCTCCTACGCGGATGCGCAGCCATTGCTGGCTGCACTTGCGGGTCGAGTGGCCCCCGAGGCATGGCGCGGCGCCTTGCCGATGACCTATCACCTGGGACCGGGGCCGGCAAAGGTGCATATGGCGATCGCATCGGACTGGAGCCAGAAGCCGATCTACGACGTTATCGCCAAAGTTGAAGGCAGCGAGTATCCGGATGAATGGCTGGTGCGTGGCAATCATCACGACGGCTGGGTGTTCGGCGCCTGGGATCCGCTGTCGGGAAATGCGGCGCTCCTGGATGAGGCCAAAGCAATCGGTGCGTTGCTTAAGACAGGCTTCAGACCCAAGCGCACGCTTGTGTACGCCAGTTGGGATGCGGAGGAGCCCGGCCTTCTGGGCTCAACCGAGTGGGCCGAAGAGCATGCGGCGGAACTGCAGAAAAAAGCGGTGGTGTACATCAATTCCGACACCAACTCGCGCGGCTATTTGGGCGCCGCGGGCAGTCATTCACTACAGCATCTCGTGAACGAAGTGGCCGCGGACATCACCGATCCTGAAACCCAGGTGAGCGTGCAGGCGCGCTTGCGCGCCAAGTTGAGGGTGGATGGTTTTGCCAAGGGTGCAAGCGAGGAGAAGAAGCAGGTCGCGCAATTGGCTGCGGCGGGAGGGGATCTGCCCATCAGCGCGCTGGGATCGGGTTCGGACTTCAGCGCTTTCCTGCAGCACCTTGGAATTGCGGCGCTCAATATTGAGTATGGCGGCGAGGATGACGAGCCCGGCATCTATCATTCGGACTTTGACTCCTTCGATCATTACGTCCGCTTCGGTGATCCGGGCTTCGCCTACGGAGTGCTCGAGGCTAAGACCATTGGCCACGTCGTACTGCGTATCGCCGATGCGGACGTTCTGCCGCTGCAGTTGACGGGCTTCGCTGATACCGTCGGCCGTTACGTGCTCGAGATTCACAAACTCGCCGATGACGAGCGCGAGCACGCGACTGCGCTTGGAAGCCTCCTCGACCAAAATGCTTTCGCTTTGTCGACTGATCCAACCCGCGTCGTCGCACCGCCCGAACGCGAACCGGAGGTTCCCTATATGGATTTGGCGCCGCTTGATAATGCGCTGCTGCGGCTCAAAAGGAGCGCGCAGGCCTATGATGCAGCCTACGTTGAGCTTGCAACATCAGACGCGCCGCTTGATACGGCACAGCGCCTGGTGGTTGAAAGACTGCTGCAGGGGCTCGAGCAGACTTTGCTGCAGACACAGGGACTGCCCGGACGGCCGTGGTTTCAACACATGATCTACGCGCCCGGTCTTTATACCGGCTACGGCGTAAAAACGCTGCCTGGCGTGCGCGAAGCCATCGAACAGCATCACTGGGACGAGGCTGCGCGCTACGCGATGATCATTGCAACGACGCTCGGGGCGTACTGTGACCAGGCTGACCGCGCCACGGCGGCACTGAAGAAACAGCACTAGCTCCACGGACTCGGCACAAGAGTCCGGGCGCTTGCAACCTCACCCGCGCCCGGCGGCTCACTTCAGCTGTTCGCCGCCTTTGGGTCCCCAGAAAACGACCCACGCAGAGAAGTCGTCCGATATATTCAAGAACCGGTGCTCGACACCGGCTGCAACGAACAGGACATCGCCCACCACACAGGCAAGGAGCTCGCCCGCGAGCATGAAGTCGGCGTTGCCGGTGCGGATGATGTAGATCTCATCCTGCGCGTGGGGCGTCTGCGGATCGCGGCCCTTGGGCGCATACAGCCCCAGCGACATTGAGCCGTGTGCGAGCGCTTCGGCGTAACGCTCGCCTTCGGGCCATTTCTTCGATGCGGCACCGGGGATGTGCGAAAGAATCGCGGTCAGGGACGCTTTCATGCAGACCTCGCGACGGCGCACTCGCAGTGCGGCCGCAAACTGTATCCTAACAATTGCGTAGTTTGAAACTCAACGGCCGGCGTCATCGGCGCCCGGCCGAGCGCATGAATGGAGGTTTCGCACGCGCAGGCATTCGTCGCCAAGGCTGCTAAGCTTCGCGTCGCATGCATGTCACTGCGCCGCGTCCGGCTCTCATCAACTCCGCCGTTGGGGCTCTGGCGGTATTGACGTTCATCAATCTTTTTAATTATCTCGACCGTTTTGTGGTGTCGGCTCTGGCGGAGAGCCTGAAGCACTCGTCCCTTGCGCTCTCGGACTTCAAGCTCGGAACTCTGGCGACGGGATTTTTGCTCGTCTATATGCTGACCGCGCCCATATTCGGCGCGCTTGGAGATCGACGCGCGCGTCCGCCTTTGATTGCCTTCGGTGTCGCCTGCTGGAGTATCGCAACCGCGCTGTCGGGCTTGGCGACGAGCTACCTGACGCTGCTTGCCGCGCGCTCGGCGGTCGGAATAGGCGAGGCGGCCTATGGCACGATTGCGCCGTCGCTGCTGGCCGACTTTTTTCCCGAAAGCCGGCGCGGCCGTGTCATGGCGGTGTTTTTTTGCGCCATCCCGATCGGCGCTGCGCTCGGTTTTATCGTCGGCGGGCTGGTCGATGCGCGCTATGGGTGGCGCGCGGCATTCTTCGTCGCCGGCATTCCGGGGATTGCGCTTGCAGTACTGAGTCTCCTGATGCGCGATCCGCCGCGTGGCGGCGAGGAGGGCGGCAAGGCGCCGGCCTCTGCAGCGCCGAAAAATACCCGCGCTGATCTGCGCGCAACCTACGCACGGCTTGCGCACAGCTCGCCCTATGTCCTCACGGTATTGGGATACGCTGCCTACACGTTTGCCGTCGGCGGGCTTGGCTTTTGGATGCCCACGTTTCTTGAGCGCGTGCACGGTATGGCGCGCAAGGATGCGACGGTGAGCTTTGGCGAAATCGTCGTGATCACCGGTTTCATCGGCACCTTTGCCGGCGGCTGGCTCGGGGATTACTGCAGCAAATATTCCCGACAGGCTTATCTTTGGGTCTCGGCGATCGCAACGCTGATTGCGGCACCGTTAGCCTGGGTCGCACTTGCTGCCGAGGCATCGAAGCTGTACCTCGTCGCTATCGTGGGCGCGCAGCTCTTTTTGTTTGTGTCGACGGGGCCGGTCAATGCCGCCATCATCAACCTCGCATCGCCCGCGGAGCGTGCGACCGCGATCGCGGTCAGTATATTCACCATTCATGTACTGGGCGATGTGGTGTCGCCGCCTCTGATCGGTGCCTTGTCCGATTGGGCCTCCCTCAAAGAGGCCGTGCTGGTCGTGCCGGTGGCCGTGCTCGGCGCGGGCGTACTGTGGTGCTGGGCGGCGCGGGCGGCCGGCCGCGCCGCAAACGCAGAGGCGGTTCATTGACGACGGCGAAGCAAGCACTCGAGCGTTGGAATCGATGTCGCATTCAGGTCGCGGCAATTCTCGTAGCGAGCACTTTAGGCTTCATCCTGGCGGCGCCCGCGCGCGCGGACTGGCGCGCTCTTGAGGCGCTGACCAAAAGTGGCGCACTCGTCAGTGCCGAAGCCCTCGATCTTGATAACGGCACGGTCATTCAGCAGATGAATGCCGCAACGCGTCTGACGCCAGCCTCACTGACCAAGCTTACCGTTGCCGCGGCGACGCTCAATCGCTGGGCAGCCGACAAGGCTTTTGAGACGCAGCTTTTGGGCAGCGGCACGCTGCGTGGGGGTGAGCTTACCGGTGACGTCATTTTAGGCGGTGCCGGAGACCCGACGCTTGAATACCATGCGTTGCTCGCGCTTGCGATGCAGGCGGCCGGGGCGGGGGTCGCATCAGTGCGCGGCCGGGTGCTTGTCAATCTTGCGCCATTCGCCGATGTCGGCTGCGAGACGCACGATCGCTGCAGCGCGCTGCTACGCAGCGATACCGCCTTCAATGCGCCGCTATCGGCCGTGGGCGTTGACTACGGCAACTGGTGCATCAGCGTGCAGTCCGGCACGGCAGGTGCGCCGGCCGCCGTGCGTGGCTGCGGCGTATCGCACCTGCCGATTGCCGTTGAAGGCAGTATCACCACCGGCACTGCGCAGTCGAAGAAGACGTTCTGGGTGGAACGCGTGACGAGCGGCGGTGTCGATGCGCTGCGCGTCGGCGGCCAGCTGCCGCTGGGTTCGCGCGAGCGCGTCTACCGCGCGATGTCAAACCCTGCAATGGGTGTTGGGATCCTGCTGCGCGAGAGTCTGCGCGAGATTGGCGTGCGCGTGTCGGGCGATGTGCTCGTTACCAAGGGTGCGCTGCCCAGTAATGTATTGGTCCTTGGACAGACCGAGGGCTTCACGCTGCGCGAGCAGTTGGGGCGCATGCTGCGATTCTCGAATAACTACATTGCCGATGTGCTGACGTTTGATCTCGCCGCGGACATGACCGGTGCGGTACCGGCAGGCCTTGCCGATGCCTCCAAGGGCTTATCGGAATTCGTGCTGCGCGCGCTGCGCGCGCAGAGCCGTACGCGTACAACGGCACCGCCGCTTCTCCTGAGCGGCAGCGGTCTGACGCCGCAGAATGAGCTCTCGGCAAATGATCTCGTCGCGCTGCTCGCTTATCAGTATCACGATAGCCGCAATTTCCCGGCGTTCTATGGCGGACTGACGGTGCCGCGACAGGCGCCGTTTGGGTTTCTGCGCCAGGGCGGGGAGGCGTGGCTCGACCGCGTGACACTCAAGACGGGCACCATGGATGAGCCGCACTCGGTGTGCGGGATCGCAGGCTACCTGCGTAAGAAAAATGGCGGCTGGATTGCCTTCGCGGTGATTGTGAACGGCAGCACGACCACACGGCACATTCCGCTGTATAAGGCGATGGAGGCATCTCGAGCGGATCTCGAGAGCCTGCTCGCGCGTTATTAGCCGGTCGCCGTTCGGGAGAACACCATGTCTACATCGATCAGATTCGCACTGCTCGGCGCCGCGTGGCTCGCCTTGTCAGGCAGCTCGTTCGTGGTGCAGGCGCAGTCGCAAGCAACCGTTACAGAGCCCAGTCCCGGTAACAAGCTGCAAGCGGATTTGTGCGCCAGTAAATCCGGCGATGCGCGCGAGGCCTGCTTGCGGGAGGGGCAGGACCGACAGATCACGGCCGGAATCCGCGGCGATCAACGCGTCGAATCGACGAACTCAGGCTACAACGTGGCCAGAGCCAAGTGCGATGCGCTCTCAGGGACCGAACGCGACAACTGTATTCAGCGCGCCAAGGCCAAGTACAAGCAATAACCTGACCGGCGGGGTTACGCGCGCACCGAATCATCCGGGCGCCGCAACCGCTCCGGTGTAGAAAACATTGCACTTCGCACCGAGCAGGCTGCGGCCTTTGTTGACGAGCTTGCGCGCGGGTCCGGTGATCGCCCTGACGACGTTAGGCTTTTCCACGTCCGGATGACTGAACGGCCCGTGGACCTTCTGCTCCACTCGTACGCATCCCTGCGGGCCCACGAGCGCAACCGTGACGTCATCGTAGGTGTCGTTGACGAAATTGAGGCCGCCGTGCATGGCGACGCGATTTTGCGGCGTGGCAAGCGCGACATCTTCAGCCGCGGCAATTCCGCGCTGCACTTTCCATCGCGACAGGAGCGCGCGGATCGTCGTGCGGCCGGGAGTCCTTTTAAGGACGCGTGCAAAATCGTAGCCCTTCGTGACCGCAAGGCCGATCGGTCCGGCTAGAAAGAACGCGCCCACATCGAGGAGATTGAAGTTCTGCGTCGACTCGTAGCGCGAGAATTCCTTGTCGAGGTCGCCAATGTCGAGCACGAGGTTTTCGCCATGCAACGCGGCCACTCCCTGCGCCGTGCGCATGACACCGTTCTTGAATGTGCCGCGCATCGTGATGTCCGCGGTGAAGTCGACCGTTCCCTCTCCCAGCTTTTGCGGCAGTTCCGACTTTGAGAAATCGGCAATCTGCAGTTTCGATATCGAAGAGTGGATCCGGTACACCGATTCGGCAGCGGTGAAGTCCGCCGCCACAGTCGCATGCCCCTCGCCGCCGAACATCTTGAATGTCAGGGGATCGAGCTTGAAGAGCCCGTTGGACCCGCGCACTGCAACTTTCACCTCCGATGCCGCGACGCGCTGACTGCGAAAGTCCTGACAGCTAAGATTCCCCGCGAAACTGAGCGTCTGCATCATTGCAGCAGAACCCGCCGGGGCGAGCTGCAGGTCTTCGACCGCAAAGTTGCAGCGGTCTATTTTGAAGTCTTTTCCCGATTGTGCATCGGCGAATGAGAAATCCGACTGTGCGAACGAGACGCTCGGAAATTCCAGAGTCCCCGAGCTGCTAGTAGGCGCCGACGGGTGTTCGGTATTCAAGTGGCCGCTCTTGTCGCGCGCAATGGAAATATTGGCTTTCTCGAAGCGCACATCCTGAAATTTAAGATCCTTGCGCAGCAGCGAGCGCAGTTCGATTCCAAGGTCCACGGTATCGAGGGAGGCGATCTGCGCACCTTGATTGGTGATATGTACATCCCTCAGCGTGACGTGCAGCTCCGGAAAGAGCCGCAACGCAACCTCGCCGTCGATCCTCACCTGCATGCCAAGCGC
>DATCBZ010000064.1:0-9047 GCA_036511555.1 Steroidobacteraceae bacterium | reverse complement strand
CGGGCGTCGCATTTGATCCGTATTCGAGTGATGCCAACTTCCTCTTGGGAGCCTTCATTTTTGAAGATGTAGGCGTCACCGCTTACAAGGGCGCGGCCCCGCTTATTTCCAACAAAACCTATCTTGAAGCGGCGGCCGGGATCCTCGCCGCGGAAGCTTACCACGCGGGCCTTATCCGTACGGTGCTCTACAGCAAGGGCGTTCTCATGCCGCAGCTGATCACGGATGCAGGCGCGATATCCAACGCGCGCGATGCGCTGGACAACTCTATCGATGACGATCAGGGGATCGCTGGCGCGACGCCGGACGTCTCGAACATAGCGCCGCTTGACGCCAATGGGCTTGCTTACAGCCGCACCACCGGCGATGTGCTCAATATCGTTTACCTCACGAGCACTGCGGCGAGCAAAGGCGGGTTCTTTCCCGATGGAGTCAACGGCGACATCGTAATGAGCAGCGCCTGTGCCTAACTGAGGTTTGCGCCCTCCTGCTTGTGGGAGGGCGCTTTTCCTTGCTTCGCGATCTGAATGGTTCTCATTCATGGCAATACTAGTTCGAGGGGTTACTTCATGATCTTGAGAGTCGGCGCTCCTCGTTTCCGAAGTACCCGCTTGGTGCCCCGCAGAGCACAGGCGTCGCGGCGGGCAGTCGGCATGAGATCTTGCGCGCGCGAACATTGCGAAGGCGAGGCGTGGTCGTGAATACCGCCGCCTTCGATGATGTGCTCCTTATTCCGAGCCGCCGCCTGGACGCCAATCTATCGAGCCTGCCGGCGGTTAACCGCTCAATCGATGTGCCCCTGATCGCAAGCAATGCTTCCAACTTGAAGCGGCTGATGGCGTTCGCAGGTCCGGGATTCCTGGTCGCCGTCCGATACATGGATCCAGGCAATTGGGCGACCGCTCTTGCCGGCGGATCGCAGTTTGGTTATTCACTGCTGACCGTCATCGTTGCCTCAAATCTCATGGCCACGCTGCTGCAGGCGGCCGCTGTGCGCCTAGGGCTTGCGAGCGGCCTCGATCTTGCGCAGGCCTGTCGTCGACATCTGCCTCCGCGCCTCAGTTTTTTGCTTTGGGGTGGCTGCGAGGTGGCGATCGTCGCCTGTAATCTGGCCGAAGTTCTCGGCATGGCGATTGGCTTGAATCTACTCTTCAAGCTGCCGTTGCCGCTTGGTGTCTGCGTCACCGCGGCGGATGTGATGTTGGTGCTCGGATTGCAGCGCCGTGGCTTTCGTTGCCTCGAAGCACTCGTCATCGGTCTCATCGCACTGATCGGTGCCTGTTTCGCTGCGCAGCTATGTTGGCTGCACCCCGCCGCCGGCGAGGTAGCACGAGGGCTCATTCCGTCGACGCAACTCGTCAGCAATTCGCAGATGTTGTATTTGGCTGTCGGCATCATGGGCGCTACAGTGATGCCTCACAACTTGTATCTGCATTCCTCGGTCGTACAGACGCGCAGGTACGAGAAGAGCGAAGCGGGGCGCAGGCATGCGATCCGCTTCGCAACTATTGACTCCAATATCGCCTTGGTTCTGGCGCTATTGGTGAATGCCGGGATTTTGGTCGTGGCCGCGGGTGTTTTCCATCGCCCCGATCAGCAGCCTGTCACCGAGCTTTCCGATGCCTACCGACTGCTGTCGCCGTTGTTGGGAGTGGGCATTGCAAGCGCCGTTTTCGGTATCGGTTTAATCGCCTCGGGCCTGAGTTCCTCGGTCACCGGCACTCTCGCCGGGCAGATCGTCATGGAAGGCTTCCTTGACATTAAAATGTCTGCGCCCGCGCGTGCACTTCTGACCCGCTGCCTCGCTATCGTGCCCGCAGTCATCGTGACCGCTTGCTACGGCGTCAGCGGCGCGGGTGCGCTACTCGTGTTCAGTCAGGTCGTTCTCAGTTTGCAGCTGCCGTTCGCAGTCGTGCCGCTTCTTTGGTTTACCACGCGGCGCCGCCATTTGGGGACGCTCGCTTTCGGGCGTGCTACGGCAGTAATCATGTGGGCAACCGCATTCGTCGTCGTGACTGTGAACATTTGGATGCTGCAGAGATTGCTCGTGGTCTGAAGAGTCAGATCACAGCAGCAATTCGCTCATATTTAATCAGTCCAGCCGGAGAAAGTTATGGATATGTTTGCGCCGAAGCACTTACTCGTGGTCCTGATGATTGTGCTGCTGGTGTTTGGCGGCAAAAAACTTAACACCCTCGGAGCTGATTTGGGATCCGCAATTCGCGGCTTCAAGAAGTCGGTCGCCGAAGGCGAAGGGCAAGAGCCGTTGCGGCAGGTGCAAAACGGCGGCGCGGCCCCGGTTGAGGGTGCTGGCGGCGAAGCGGCCGCACAGTCGTGACAGTGAATGTGAACTTGCCAAATGCTGATCAGCCGCGGCAGTAGCCATGTTTGGAATTGATGCACCCGAAGTCCTCGTGATCATGGCCATTGCACTCGTCGTCTTGGGGCCGGAAAAATTGCCCAAGGTGGTGCGTTGCGTCGGCCTAGGGGCCGGGCAGGCGCGCGCCATGCTGCGCCACGCACGCACGCACGCAACTCGCACTCGAAGCCCGTGATTCGCAAAATGAGGCGACGCACAAGGCTCGCGCACAGAGCTCCGTTTCGAAGTCCCCTGATGCGCCCGATCCCAAATGAGGCATGGCGCTGGTTGCGGCCAGGAGTCCCGCTTGGAGCGAAGCTTTGTGCGTTGACCGCGAGTCGATCGCGCGGTATACCGCGATCAGCCGAGCGGCAGGTGATGCGGCCGCACCAGCATATGCCAGTCCTGATGCTCCTCGAGGACGAGCGCGATAGCCGCTTCGATGGAGGCCTTCAGGGTTTTTGCATCGGCCGCTGCGCGAATTTTATCGATCGCACCCTGCAGTTCGCCAACGAGCCGCTGCGATGTCGCACTCAGTCGATAGGCCTCGGATTGTGCAAGCGCGCCATGCAAGGAGGCGCCGAGTGCAGGAAAGAAGGTGGTGACAATCGACAACCACAGCGTATGCACGGCGAGGTGCATTAGTGCTCCGACTCCAGTGAGGCCGAAGAGCCAAATGTTCACACGGTGCACTCGATGCAGGAGTGCGTGCTGCCTGATCGCGACACGCTGGTGGTAGTGCTTCTGTTCTTCGAGAATGCCCATGGTCCAGTGCGCGTAGGCGGCCTCGAACTGCCGGTCGGCGCCGGCGTGCTCGAGAAGTCGCCGCGCGAGCGGTTCGTTTGCCGAACACAGCGCCGCGATCGCATCCCCGCCGTGCAGCTGCTGGCCGGGGTCGAGTACCCGCATGTACCAGTTGGCTTGAGAATGGTGGCGTGTAAAGTCTACGAGCGGTGCGATTAGCGGTAGATACCAGGATAGCTCTGCGGTCGTGCGGGCCCCCAGCCACTGCCCTTGCCAGTCGTGCCGATGCCCCTGCCAATAGATCGCACCGACGCTGAAGATGACTGCAACTTCTCCTAGCGCCCAGAGGCCGACGAATGGATGCAGCACGTGGCGGTTGTCATCCCAACCGAGCGCCAGAGGCAGCACCGCGAAAAGTACCGCAATGGCGCTTAGCATGTAGATCGCCCAATAGCCGCTACGGTAGCGATGGCCGTAATAGACGGCACGTTCATCGAATACGCGGTGCGCCTTCGCAATAGATTCGATGAGTGGCAGCAGTTGACTTGGCGGTTGAGCGGCGGGCGGCGCCGGCACTGCCGGGATGCGCACGCCGAGCAGGAGAAGACGCTGAATGCTTTGATGCAGTGCCATCGCAGGGTCAGTCGAGAGTCTCGTAAGTCGTCGCAAAAATGGCGGCTGAAACGATGCCCAAGCTGCCGTCGCCGTAGTCGACGAGCCAGTCGCCCGTTTGGCCAGAAAGCCGTGATACACCGTCGACTAGCAAAACTTCAAACGGCTCCTGCATCCGCAGCGCGAGGATCCGGTTGGGCAAACTCAAATAGCGGCCCGCTTCACCCTTGAGGGTCGGCGGTATCGGACGATATTTGTGCGCAAAGCGTGCCTGCGAGACGCGCCAGGTTTCGCCGGCGGCGCCCGTGAGGATCGCATCGCCGGGCTTCGCCTGCACCAGGCCTTCCGGGGTCTGTACGGTGCAGGGCGTCGCAGCGAATCGCACCTGGACTTCGCGTTCGAGCTTACGCGCTGCAATCCGGCGCGGATTGTCGCTGACGGTCTTCGAAAATCCAAATTGGCCGCTCGAACGGTACATCGGCAGCCGCGGATTCTAGACAGAGCCCGGCACTGGGACACGGCGTGTCATTGCAGCAGCGTGCCGGTGCTGCTCGTCGCGTACGAGATCGCGCCAGAAGTGCAGGCTATGCAATTTACCCATCTCTTTGGGCACTCGTGCAATCAGCGATCCGGCCTCATGAAGAAGCGCCGTTCGGTGTGGCGGATCGCAGAGCGCTTGTGCGAAGAGGGCGGCGGCAAGCTCGACGTGTTGCCATTGGTCGTCCTGATTGCGCGCACCGAGGTCGCGATGCAGTTTCACCACCGGAGCAATGACCTTTTCGGACTCGGCGAAACTCCCCTGGCGCGCGAGCGCGAGGGCGAGGTATGTTGAAACTACTCCTTGTTCCCGGCGATCGCCGTTGTTGCTGACGGGCCAGCGGCCGCGCGCGTCGAGCGCGTCAAGTAGGGCGTGTTCGGCGGCGCGATAATCGCCGAGTAGGAATTCGGCTTGCCCTACGTTCCATGCTGAATAAAAAATACCGGAATTGCGGAAGAACTCTTCGCTTGAGCCTTGCGGTTTAAGCGGCGTCAAGCGATCGATGCATTCTTTGCCGAGTCGCCGCGCGGTCTTGGCGTCGGCACTGACAAGCGCGGCGCCGCCTTGCACAGCGCCCAACAGGCAGTTGCCGAAGCTAATAACTGCACCTCCAGCCGGTTGACTGCGGCGCAGATTCTCGAAACTTTTTGCGGACGCCGCAAGCGTCGCACGTAACCCCTGCGCGTCGTCAAAATCAGCCTGTCGCTGCGCAATGGAAGCACGTGCATTCATAAGTTGCAGGCTGAACGATGCGCCCGCGCTCTCGGTTTTACGATAAACGCCGTCGGCGGCAACATATTGCTCGATGCTTTCGCGCGGGCGTCCGGCTGCCCACGCCGCATCCGCTTGGAAGCGCAGATCGACTCCCAGATTCGCGATTAGAATCGTATTGCCCGGATCGAGCCTGAGAAGATCGCGCGCAGCCTCGGCACCGCGCTTGAGAAGCGCCACTGCTTCCTCATCGTGCATGTCATCGATCGCAAGGTAGCCGAGATTGGTTTCGATGAGATCGCGTGCGCGCAAGGCCGTCAGGTACCCCGGGCGGACCTCCAGAATCTTGACCGCGACAGCATCACCGTCCGCACCGACGGCCCGCGCCTCCGCACCACGCCCCCCCAGCTCCGAGAATGCTTCAATCTGCCAGCCGGCCGACTCGGCGTATTCGGCTGCAACATCGATATGTTTGAGCTCACGGGCACCAAGAGCGGCGGCCTCGCGCATCTGCAGTTGTAGCGTCGCAAGCCCGTCTGCCGGTTTAAACGCGCGCAGCTGCTCGTAGCCCAATCGCCCCAGAATCTCGATATAGCCGCGGCGCGCGGCAAATGTCGCATGCGGGCCAACAGTCAGAGGTTTTAAAATATCGGCCGCGCGCTGTGCGGTTGGCAGCGACTGTGGACTTTGCTGGTTGTTGAGTACCATTTCCTGCACCAGCGTACCCAGCGCGAGCGCCATGACCGTGCGCTCGGATTGATCCCCTCCCTGCCGCAGCTTCTGCAGGAGTCGCACGCCTTCATTCGCGGCGCGCTCGGCCTCGGGAATATTGCCCAACTGGCGCATCGCTCTCGCGTATTGCACCATGGCCAGTGCGCCGTTGCGACTCGTGTCCTTGTCATCCTTCAGGTCCTGCGGCAGCGCCTTGAAATAATCGAGCTGCCGCTTCGCAAGCTCGCCCACCAGATCAACCCTGCCAAAGCTTCCGATCTCGCGCGCGAAATCGTCGGTCAAATACCCTAGCAGCTGCTCTGCCTGGCCACGTGCGGCGTTGGCGGCGATGCGCGTTTCTTCCGCCTGGTGCTCGGCGCGATGCGCGCGCTGCGTACTGACGTAGGCGATGGCTGCGGCGGCGAGGGCGCCAAGAGCAAGCACCGTGCAGGCAAAGGCGACCTTGCGTGCGCGCAATAACGAACGGCGCGCCGACAGTTCGCGCGCGCGCTGTTCGGCGAGCAGGCGCTCGGTCGCATCGCGCGCCTCGCGCTCCTTGCGCACATCGCGACTGCTGCGCACGACGCTGCACAACACATCGTGTGTGAGTTCGACCCGCCGTACGTCGAGGCGCTCTTCGATGCGCAGCAGGCGGCGATTGACGAGCACGGCGAGCGCATCGGGCGCCGCGCCTGCGGCAGCGAAGCTTGCGCGCATTCTCTCTTCGGCGACGTTTTCGCGAAAGCCTGACGCTGTGACGAGTTCGTCTTCGATGATGCGCCGCACCGCTGCGGGTTGATCCGCGAGCGAACGCTCATAAAAGTTTGCGAGGATGCTGGCATGCGAGCCTGCGAGCAGGTCGAGCGATATCTCGCTGCGGCCCTGAGCGATTCGTGCATCATTCAGCTCGCGGCATATCAAGCTCAGCAAAGAAGGCTCAACTTCGGCGTTGGCGATCTCTGCGCCGCCAGCGACAAAGCGCACGATTGCGGCTGCTACTTCCTCCGCAACGAGGTTCTTTCCCGGCCGCAGTACCGCGGTCAACGCCTGCTGCCCCGTCATCGGCGCAAGCCGCAAGCGGTTCTGCGTGATGCTCGGCATGGCGCTTTTCAAGCTCTCGAGCGGCGCAAGGTAATCCTCGCGCAGGGCGATGAGTACCCGATAGTCGCTGCGCGCGAAATCGAAACGCTCCGCCGCAGACTCATCCTCATCGAGACGTGCCTCGAGCACTCTCGGCGGGCGATTTTCGACGAGGTCGGCAAGGTCCTCGATGAAACGTGCGGCGCGTGCGCGCCCGAAATCATCCGTCTGCGCGAGGGTGAAAATTTCCTCGAACTGATCAAATATCAGCAGCGGAATGAGAGTTGCGCCGGATTCGTCGTGCAGAACGTCGTCGCGGTGATGCAGGAACTCCCACAGCGATTCTCCCTCGACTGCAACCCCCACCTGCGTCCACTCACCAGAGCGGCGTGCGGTGCGCGCAATGGCCTGTTTGATTTGCACGGCCGGCTCAGGCGCCGCTTTGGCGTAGTCGATGCGCACGTACACCGGGCAATAGCCTTGCGCCCGCAGACGCGGCACGAGCCCGGCGCGCAATATCGATGTCTTGCCCAGGCCCGACTGACCGAAAAGAACTGTCAAGAGCTTGCGCTGCACACGCCGCGCGAGCTCCGCCACTTCCTCGTCGCGGCCGTAAAAAAACCGGCGCGTTTCTTCGGTAAACGATGCCAGACCGAGCCACGGATTTTTTTCGTCGACATTGGGCGCGTCGACGGAGTTTGCTGCGGCGTCTTCGGCTCGGGCGCTCATTGCTGGCGCGCGCGCATGAAGTCCGTCAGGCGCTGCGCAAATTCCGCCGGCACTTCACCGCCCGCAAGCTGGGTGAAATGCAGCGCCTTGAACTTGTCGGGCACGAGTGCCTCGGCTGCCGTCGTCGCATCGATTGTCACGGGCAGAATGAAGAGAGCGCCGTCCGCCATGTTGCGCACCCGATCGATCGCGTAGCTCCACTCGCGCCGGAAGTAGGCCTCGAGCCGTCGCTGCGTCGTCGCCGACACCACTGGGATGAAATACGAGCAACGCGCAATGTTGCGCTGAATCTTGCGATCGTAGTCATCACCGCTTTCGAGTCGGTCGAAGTCGAACCACGTGGTGATTCCGGCAGCCTCAAGTCCCGCCTTGATGAGCTGCACCGCGGCCAGGTCTTCGCGGGCATAGCTTATGAATACGGCGTTGTCGGGCATTTCCCGTGCCGGCGGCAAGAAGCGTGCGGCGGCGGTGCCGTGAACGGCGGCGGCGACCGGTTTGCGGCGTGCCTGCCAGCGCTCGTGCAGCTCGGTAACGAAGCGCTCGGCACCGACGTAAATGCGTGTGCGCACACTCACCTGCTGCAAAAATCCCATCAGCCGGTCATCCTCGCTGGAATGGTCGTCGGCGAGTACTTCGCCAACGTCGCGCGGATCCGATAGCCTTTGACGCTTCGCCATCCGCAGAAACAGGCGCGCCAGCCAGTTCGTGAAATTACTGCCGATGAAAAGCAGATGATTGTGTTCGAGCTCGTGGAAGAGCTTCTCGGGCGCCAGGTGCTCGCTCTGCAGCGCACAGATGAACTCAAGCAGATCTTCGTCCGAAATGACGTACGTCGGGGAGGCAGAGAGTCTGCCGAAGAGGTGATAAACCACCGGCCGCTGCAGCCGATCGCGCTCGGACGGCAGGTCGACGACGCGATTGGGCGAGTACGAAAGTACCTCCGTCGATGGCGCGCCGGCGAAGCGCTGCTGGTTGATCGCGCTCTCAAGCAGCGTATCGAAAGTTGTCGAGACGAACAGATCAAAATCCGTGATTGCCGCCAAGCGGCGCAGCGCTTCGGGCGGCTCAAAGACTGCATCCTTGAGAATACTGCGCACGCGCACATAGGCCTCTTCGCGCCGGCCACGGGCCGCCAGAAACCAGCAGACGACATCGTTGAGCGTATAGGGTTGCGGTAACGCTGCGACATCAACATTGAGACGCGCGGCCAGTTTCTCGGCAAGCCAGTCGTACAGGAGCCGCGGACCACGCTCGGTTGCGACCTGCAAGAGTTCAGGTCCCACGATCGGAATGACGCGGCGCTCCTCGATGAAACTCAAAAGGTCATCCCACGCATCATCGTCGAGCGTGGTCAGCGGTACGCGCAAGGTTGCAGCGCTAGCCATGAATGGCGCGCGAACTAACTGACCCGCTTGAGCGAGGTGTCGTGAGCACGGTGTATCTTGCGGGGCAGGAGAGTCACTTCAGGCGATTGTGATGTATTGGCAGCCGCGGCAGGAATTATCAGACTTGCACATCGGCCGCATGTAGCGACATTCAGGCGCGGTACTTTGCCTCATCCCG
>DATCBZ010000063.1:0-3966 GCA_036511555.1 Steroidobacteraceae bacterium | reverse complement strand
CGCGCGGAAAGCTCGGCGACCTGATGGGCAGCCTGTTCAAGTTGTTGACGCGCGGCGTTAAGCTGCGTTTCGATCTCCTCCTGAGAACTGTCTTCGGCGGAGCGCACCGCACCGGCTGCGAATGCTACTACGACAAATATTGCCGCCCAAAATTTCGCGCGCATCACATATACCTCCGTTCTGAACAAAGTTGTACTAAGGCAAGCTGGCCGCGAGGATCTCGGCGTAGCGCACCTCCACCAATGATGTAATGAGCCGATCGCGCTCACGCTGCAGCGCGGAAGCACGTGCGCCCGCGCCACCTTCAGCGCGCATCGAAGTGAGCGTGTCGTCGACCCAAGCAATGCGGTCCTCGAGGTTAGTCACCGCAGCGCGCGTGCCGGCGCTCTGCCGCTGCAGAACGCGCGGCAGCCTCATCCCAGGCAAACGGTGCGCGGCGCGCCTGCCCAGGTATCGAGCCTAACGGGGCAGGGTGTCCTGTCAGGTGATCGGCCGATGGCAAGCCGCTCCAAATGGCAATACAGCCGACGAGCGCCACCGCCAGCGTCGCAGCGAACGTCATTTGACGGCGTCGCGCGCTTTGCAGCGGCGCACGTCGTAGCAGTTGGCGCGGCTTAAATTCCTCCCAAGTCCTAGGCGGAGCGGCCTCGGTAGTGAGGCCGCGAAGCTTCGCGCCAAGCTTCCGTATTCGGCCCGCTTCTTCTAAATGGAAGTGCATGCGGGAGGCTCCACAGATGGCTCAAACCACTCACGCAATCGACGGTGGGTGCGCGCGAGCTGCGATTTCGAAAAGCTGGCGGAGCGCCTGAAGGCGCGGCCAATCTGAGCATGCATGTAGCTTTCAACTTCGAACAGCCATACCACCGCGCACGCCGTCGGCGGCAAGCTTGCTAGCGCACGGTCGATATCAAGCTGCTCCGCAAGCGGCGTAGGCCGAGCGGAAAAATCGATCAGATTCCGCGGCGCGCCCTCCTGCCATCCCGCGTCGAGCTGCAGACGCCCTCGCTGCCACGGCGAGCGTAAATGCATCAGACACTTGGAGACTGCGATCTGACGTAGCCACGCGCCAATTGGCGCCTCGGCGCGGTAGCTCGCAAGCTGTTCGTAGAAACTCATCATCGTCTCCTGAAAAAGATCCTCGGCATGCGCACCGGCGCCCACGAGGCGCCGGATCAGCGCAAAGGCCGCAGGAGCAGCGACGGCATAAAGCAACGCTTCCGCTGTCGGATCACCGCGGCGTGCCCTTACGAGAACTTCCGCCGCAACGTTAATTTGAACGAGCTTAGCCACCTTCTATATAGATGCCGCAAAGCGGTAAAAGGTCGCAAATGCCTCAGGGAAGCGCTCAGCCGACCGACCACCTACGCGTTTAAATCCACATCGGCCTAAGGAGAACTTAGCCACGACGGATGTTGTTAAGTTATCGATTTGAGCGCCTTCGGACGCGGCCCATGGCTGCTGCGTGGTAGCGCCGCGCGGCCGTCCCGCGCGTCCAGACATTACCGGGCCCTCGATGAACGGCGGGGCACGCCTATTCGAGATCGGCGTAGGGGCCCTTGCCGCCCGCAGCGACGAATTGATCGACACGTGACTGCAGGACCGGCAGTGGTACCGAGCCTAGCTCCAAGACCATATCGTGAAAGGCGCGAATATTAAATTGCGCGCCTAGCGCGTCTTCGGCCTGAGCGCGCGCTTTGACAATCGCCATCTCGCCCAGGTAATACGAAAGTGCCTGCGCCGGCCATGCAATGTAGCGATCGACCTCAGTCTCAATCTCGTGTTCCGGCAACGCCGTATAGGTACGCAGATATCCAAGCGCCCGATCCCGCGTCCACCCCTGCGAATGAATGCCGGTGTCGATTACGAGCCGCGCCGCGCGCCAGATCTGATACCCCAACATGCCAAATCGATCGTACGGTGTTTTGTACATCCCCATTTCCAGCCCAAGCTTCTCGCAGTACAGAGCCCAGCCCTCTCCATAAGCAGACAGGTAGGTATGCTGGCGGAATTCGGGCTGATCCTTGTGCTCGAGCGCAAGCGGAATCTGAAACGCATGCCCGGGCGCTGATTCGTGCAGCGTGAGCGCGGTCAGGTTATAAAGCGGGCGGGTGGATAATTTGTACGTATTCAGCAGATACACTCCCGGTCCACCGCGCCCCGCGGTGTAGAACGGCGCAATGTCCTCCGCCACGGGCTTGATCGCAAAGCGCGCCCGCGGTAGCAGCCCGAAAAACTGCGCCGCCTTGCCATCGAACTCTTTGGCAATCCACGCCGCGTGCATCAGAAGCTCCTCCGGCGTCTTGGCGTAAAACTGCGGATCATTGCGCAGGAATTTTAGAAACGCCGGGAAATCTCCTTTAAATCCTGTCTCCCGCATCGCCGTCAGCATCTCGCCGTGCAAGCGTGCAACTTCGGCCTCCCCGAGCGAGTGAATCGCGGCTGGATCCATATCGAGGGTGGTGAACTCCAAGATCTTCGCGCGATAGAACGCCTTGCCGTTCGGCAACTGCTCAGCCGCAAGCGTCGTCCGCAGATGCGGCAGGTACTCGGTGCGCATGAATTTAAGTAGCTCAACATAAGCAGGCTGCGCGACATCGCGGATCAATCGTAGCCCCTCCGCGCGCAGGCGCGTCTGCTCGGCGACGGAGACGCCGGGCATCTCCTTGAACGGGGTGTACAGCCCACTCGCCTCGGGCGCAGCATCGATCACAATGCTGATTGATGCGTCACGTCCCACCATCGTTACCGCGGGCGGCGTGAAGCCGCGCGCGAGTCCGGCGCGCATCTCATCCATCTGCTCACGAAAGTAACGCGGTATGTCTTGCAGCTGACCGAGCCAGTTCCTGTATTCCTCAGGCTTGCGAAAGTTGCGCCGCGCGGTATGGCCAAGATCGCTCCAGAAAGTAGTATCTGAGTTGGCCGGCATTTCGAAATCGCGGAAGCGCTGATTCGCAATCAGCGCCGCGATCTGTGGTCGATACACATCGTAGTTGAGCTGCTGCTTTGGGGAGAGCTCGGCTCGGTTGATCGCCTCGATTCTCTTGAGTACGTCTTCCCAATAGCGCAGCCGCATCTCCTGAGCGGCCGGATCAACTTTCGGCAAGTGATCCGCGATCGGTCTTTGACTGTCCTCGTCGTCCGGGAGCTGCTGTTCGCGCCAGCGCCATTCGCTCGTGTAGATCGCAGCTAACCGCGCGTCGGCATCCTGCTGCGGTGCGGCCTGCGAAGCAGCAGTTGTTACAGTCATGAGCGCCACCGCGAAGGTTCGGACAACGAATGCATGCATGGAAACCCTTTAGCGTGGACAGCGCATGCAAGCTTTGCAGGGATCGGGGTGCGCATGCAAGACGGTTATAAGCACCTGCCCACTGCTGCGTTTGGCGCAGCGCATCTCACCCGTACACTCGCCTCATCAATAAGAGCCGCGGTAATGAGCTTGTTCAGCCTGTCACGTACGCCTTCCTCGTTTTGCGCGGCAGGCTCGCACCTGCTGAGCTGCCGCCGGCATTCCAAGGAGCCGCCGTGCCCGAACTAGTTTCCGAGCATCGACCCGTTGCCATGACGCCCGCCGGGCGAGGGCTCGTCTGTATAATTGGAAGGGTCGGTCGCCGGCGCTACTGCAGCCCCGGTCCCCTGTAACGAATGGCGTCAATGATTTGGAGACGGCCGTGATCGCTCTTTCGACACCGGAGATGCTGGCAAGACTTCTCATGGCTCTCGCCTGCGGCGCCGTCATTGGGCTCAATCGCGATCTGCACCATAAATCCGCGGGCTTTCGGACCTTCGGGCTCGTCAGCGTCGGCTCAGCGATCGTTGCGGTCGTGATCACGCAGATGAGTCCGGATGCGAATGCCGCGAGCCGCGTCATTCAAGGCGTGCTTACTGGCATCGGTTTCCTCTGCGCCGGAGTCATTCTGCATCAGCCGACCTCAAGTCGCGTCACCGGGCTGACGACAGCGGCGGCTG
>DATCBZ010000062.1:0-3901 GCA_036511555.1 Steroidobacteraceae bacterium | reverse complement strand
TCCTCGAACAGCCGCTCTGCCCGATCCATGAGCCCGGCGCTTTGGAAATCGAGGGCAAGCGCAAAGGCGCCCCGCTGGGACACTGCCACGGCGCTATCGCCGCGCAGCCGCGTATGGATGGCAATGGCCCGGTCCACCTCGCCACGACGGCGAAAGAGACTACCCAACGCGAATTGAATTTCCACCGCGTCGCCGTCGACCTGCGCCATGCGCGCGAAGACCTCGGCGGCGCGGTCGAAGCGATCGTTGATCAGGTGGTCGAGACCGACATAGTAGTCGCGCGGCAAGCGCACGGTGCGCGTGAACGCCCGGCTCCTGCCGAGCGCCCAGGCGATGGCGCCGACCACGATAAACGCGAGCGCCAATAAAAGAGGAGACAGCTCAATCATCGCAAGGCCCCGCTCTTGCGGTCAGTCACGAATCGGTCGATCAGCTCCGTCGTTGACACGTTCACGCAAATCTTTGCCGGGCTTGAAGTGCGGCACGTATTTTCCGGACAACGCGACCGCCTCGCCGGTCTTGGGATTTCGTCCCTGGCGCGGCGGTCGGAAGTGCAGCGAAAAACTGCCGAAACCACGGATCTCGATGCGCTCACCCTGCGAGAGCGCATCGCTCATGATCTCAAGCATTTGCTTCAGCGCAAGCTCGACATCCTTCGCGGGCAGATGCTTCTGCTTCGCGGTGATGATCTCGATGAGTTCCGATTTCGTCATGCGTCGCCCGATTCAATCCGCGTAAGTCCGATCAGTCCTGCTCCGACCCGATCTGCTCTTTCAGAAGGTCACCCAAGCTCGTTCCGGCCGATGCCTGATCCGAGGAGCGGTAGCTTTGTACGGCCTCCGCCTCCTCATGAGCCTCCTTCGCCTTGATCGACAGCGAGATGGTGCGGGTCTTGCGATCGACGCCGGTGAATTTCGCTTCCACCTCCTCGCCGACTTTCAGCACCATGCGCGCATCTTCGATGCGGTCGCGCCCAAGCTCAGCGACGCGCAACTGTCCGTCGACCCCGTTACCCAGGTCGATGACCGCGCCGCGCGCATCCACTTCCTTGACGACTCCGCGCACGATCGTGCCCTTGGGGTTTTCCGCGATATAGGCGGAGAACGGATCCTTTGCCAGCTGCTTGATGCCGAGCGAAATGCGCTCGCGCTCCGGGTCGATCGCAAGCACCATGGCCTCCAGCTGCTGGCCCTTCTGGTAGTTGCGTACCGCCTCCTCGCCCGGCTGATCCCAGGAGATATCCGAGAGGTGCACGAGGCCGTCGATGTTGCCCTGCAGCCCGATGAAAATGCCGAAGTCGGTGATTGACTTGATTTGGCCTGCGACCTTGTCGCCGCGGTTGTAATTTTCGGCGAACTCCTTCCACGGATTCGCCTGGCACTGCTTGAGTCCGAGGGAAATGCGGCGCCGCTCCTCGTCGACGTCGAGCACCATGACTTCCACTTCCTGGCCCGTGTGCACAACCTTGGCCGGATTGACGTTCTTGTTGGTCCAGTCCATCTCCGAGACGTGCACCAACCCCTCAACGCCGTCCTCAATCTCAACGAACGCGCCGTAGTCGGCAATGTTTGTGACCTTGCCAAACACGCGTGTGTGCGGTGGGTAGCGCCGCGCGATGTTCTCCCACGGATCCGCACCGAGCTGCTTCAGTCCCAGGCTCACGCGAGAGCGTTCGCGGTCGAATTTCAAAATGCGCACTTCCACTTCATCCCCAACCTTCACCACTTCGGAGGGATGTTTGACGCGCTTCCACGCCATGTCGGTGATGTGCAAGAGACCGTCGATGCCGCCCAAATCCACAAACGCGCCGTAGTCGGTGAGGTTCTTTACCGCGCCGCGCACCACCGCGCCTTCTTGCAGGTTGTCCATGAGCGCGCTGCGTTCGGCGGAGAATTCCTGCTCCACGACCGCGCGCCGCGACACGACAACGTTATTGCGCTTCTGATCGAGCTTGATGACTTTGAATTCGAGCGGCTTGCCTTCGAGATAAGATGTATCGCGCACCGGGCGTACATCGACGAGCGAGCCTGGCAGAAAGGCGCGCACCGTTTCGATCTCAACCGTGAAGCCGCCCTTGACGCGACCGGTGATGACACCGGTGACGATTTCCTGATTATTGAAGGCGGTCTCAAGGCGCGTCCAGGTGCGCGCGCGTTTGGCCTTCTCGCGCGACAGCCGTGTCTCACCGGTGCCGTCTTCGACCGAATCGAGCGCGACCTCAACCTCATCGCCCGCCTTGACTTCGATCACGCCCTGTTCGTTTTTGAACTGCTCTACCGGAATCACCGCCTCGGACTTCAGTCCGACGTTGACGATGACGACGTCATCGGAGACGTCAATCACAAGGCCAGTCAAAATCATCCCGGGCCGGATGCGTTGATTGGCAAGACTCTGCTCGAACATCTGCGCAAAATTTTCGGTCATACCTTCACTTCGCACGACAAATAGCGTGCATACGCCCAGACGCCATCCAACGCGTTCCAGGGATGATGAAATTCGGCCAAGCCATCCATAGCCCAGCCACGATTACTCGACTAAAACGAAACCTTATTTCCACAATGCGCCACTGCGCCCCAACGCGACAACTTGCTCGACAACCTGGTCGATCGCAAGCTCGGTCGAGTCGATCACGTGGGCATCCGCCGCCGCCTTCAGGGGACTCGCCTTGCGGGTCGAATCCCTAAAATCCCGCTCGGCGATCTCGCGCGAAAGGGCGGGAAGGCTAACATCGGACCCCTTGTCTTTCAACTGCTTATAACGCCGCGCGGCCCGCTCCGCAGGGCTCGCGGTGAGAAAGATCTTAAGGGACGCGTCAGGGAACACCACCGTCCCCATATCGCGGCCGTCGGCGATCAGACCCGGGGGGATACGAAAGTCACGCTGGCGCCCAAGGAGCGCTGCCCGCACCTCGCTCCAGGCTGCCACCCGCGAGGCGCCTTGGCCGGCAATTTCCGAGCGTACCTCCCGGGTCACCTCACGGCCGCAGAGCATCACAAGCTCACTGCCATCCGCGCGTACCCCGAAACGGATCTGCATTGCCGCTGCAAGCTCGGCATGCCCTGTTGCGTCATTCGGGTCGAGCCTGCGATCAAGGCCCGCGAGGGCCACCAGACGATAGAGTGCCCCGCTATCAAGCAGATGCCAGCGCGCATGCCGGGCGACCGCACGGCTGATGGTCCCCTTGCCCGAGCCGCTCGGGCCGTCGATGGTCACCACGGCCGCTACAGGCATAGTTCGATCTGCAGGCCGAGCGCGCGCGCACTGTCGACAAAATTCGGAAACGACGTGCCGACGCTTGCCACGTCGTGAATCTCGATGGGCGCACGCGCACGCACCGCGGCAACGGCGAAGGCCATCGCGATGCGATGATCGCCCTGGCTATCGATGACGCCGCCGTCAAAAGCACCGCCGCCGCGTATCCACAGTCCGTCCGTCAAAAGCTCGTGTTCAACTCCGAGCCGCCCCAACCCGGTTGCCATGGCGGCTAACCGATCGCTTTCCTTGACGCGCAGTTCAAGTGCTCCGCGCACCAGCGTCTCGCCCTGGGCGCAGGCCGCAGCGATGAAAAACACCGGCAACTCATCGATTGCCAGCGGCACTGCGGAGGGCGGCACTTTGATGCCGTGCAGGGGCTTTGCGTAGACCTCAATGTCGGCCACCGGTTCGGTTGCCGAATGCGCCGTTGAACCCGCGTCGCCCCACGAGCGCACCCGGATGTCCGCGCCCATTTCACGCAACAGATCCAATAACCCCGTGCGGGTGGGATTGAGCCCGACGCCACGCAGCACGAGCCCCTGCGGCGCGGCAAGGCAGCCGGCGACCATGAAGAACGCGGCGGATGAGAAGTCTCCCGGCACGCGTATTTCCGTCGCCCGCAGGGCCTGCCCGCCTTGCAATGCAA
>DATCBZ010000061.1:0-2919 GCA_036511555.1 Steroidobacteraceae bacterium | reverse complement strand
CGCTCCTCCGGGCCCGCCGTCACGAGCTTCATGTGCGTGTGCGGCTTTCTGGTGGTCATCGCGTAATAGAGCGGCACAAAAGTTGACGTGTAGACCTTCACCTGCGCTCCGTGGCGGACGCGTGCCTCGGCTTCCGAGAGGCCGACCGCGCCAATAGGCGGGTGGCCAAATATCACCGTTGGCACGATGTCATCGTTCAGCCGCCGCTCCTTCTGGGCGTCAAAGAGCCGATCGGCCAGGCGCCGCCCGGCGGCGATTGCGACCGGCGTCAAAGGGATCCGTCCCGTGACGTCGCCGACCGCATAGATCCCGGCAACGTTGGTCGCCTGGTAGGCGTCGGTTGGGATGAAGCCGCTGGCGCTCAGGGACACCCCGGCGCGCTCGAGCGCCAGGTCCTCAACGTTCGGCACGCGCCCGACCGCCCAGATGACGCAATCAAGCGGCTCGCGACTCCTGCCATCGCGCAGCTTGAACTGCAAAGTTTTGTCCGCACGCTCGACCAGTCCCGCGCACTGGGCCTCAAGCTCAATGTCAATCCCGCCCTCGCGCAGCATGAGCAGCGCCGCGTGCCCCAACATGGCATCGAACTGTTTGAGTACTTCCTGGCCGCGAATGACCAGCACTACCTTGGAGCCAAGACCTGCAAGAATTCCGGCAAGCTCGATCGCGATGTAGCCGCTGCCCACCACGGCGACGCGTTCGGGCCGTTGCGTCAGATCGAAAAAGCCATCCGAGGTGATGCCAAGCTCAGCGCCGGGAATCGGCGGCCACAGCGGTCGGCCGCCGCTTGCAATGACAATATGCGGCGCCTTAAGCGTGCGCCCGGCCGCGGCGATGAGATCGGGGCCGGCGAAACTGCCGCGACCTTTGATGTGCTCGATTTTCTTGCTGACGAGGTTGCGTTCGTACAGGTGATTGAGCCGCAGCACGTAGGCATCGCGCTTGGCCTTCAGGGCCGGCCAATCGTGCCCGTGCGCGGTGGCGGCAAAACCATAATCGACGCCATCGCCCAAAGTTTCGCGGATCTCCGAAGCGTTCCACATGATTTTCTTGGGCACGCAGCCAACGTTTACGCAGGTGCCGCCGAGGCGGCCCGGTTCGATGAGTCCGACATGCTGGCCGTATTCCGCGGCCCGCTGCGCGCAGGCAAGGCCGCCGCTGCCGCCGCCCACAACCAGGAGATCGAATTGCTCCGCCATGTACGCCGCCCGCAATGCCGCTTAAGGAGCCAATGGTACATGGCTTCAGTCCCGGCTCCGCAGCCGCTGCCAGGTGCAAGCGCGCGCCTCCCGAAGGCCTTAGAATGCGGCCCTCAAAAGGTGGCTCAATGATGCAAAACCCGCTGCTCGCCGACACCGCTCTGCCGGCGTTTGAAAGCATACGACCTGAACACGTGGAGCCGGCGGTACGAGCGCTGCTCGCCGCCAACCGCGCGCGCATTGCGGAGCTCGCGAGCCTCGCTGCGCCGAGTTTCGCAACCCTCATCGAGCCGCTCGAAGAGTTGGATCATCGGCTGTCGCGTACCTGGTCGCCGGTCAGCCATCTGAACGCAGTGGTCAACAGCGAGCCGCTGCGCGCAAGCTACAACGCCTGTCTGCCGCTGCTATCGGCGTACCGTACGGATGTGGCGCAGAACGAAGCCCTGCACCGCGCCTATCTTGAGATCAGCGCGCGCGAACGCGGCGCCCTGGGCGCCGTCGAGCGCCGCGTCGTCGAACACACTCTGAAGGACTTTCATCTGGCAGGCGTGGGGCTCGACCCAGAGCGCAAGCAGCGCTTCAAGACGGTGCTCTTGGAGCTGTCGCAACTGCAAGCCAAGTTCGAGGAGAACGTGCTCGATGCGACCAACGCCTGGAGCTTGCATGTCACCGATGCGGCGCAACTCGCCGGCGTCAACGAAGGCATCATCGAGCAGGCGCGGCGGCGCGCGCACACTGACCGGCTCGAGGGCTGGGTTGTCACGCTCGATCAGCCGACCTACGTCGCGGTCGTAACCGACGCCGAATCGGAGCCGCTGCGCCGCGCGTTCTACGAGGCGTGGAGCACGCGCGCTTCGGATCGAGGAGCACACGCCGGGCGCTGGGACAACTCCCCGGTGATGGAAGATATCTTGCGCCACCGCCACGAGGCTGCGCAGATCCTCGGGTTCAAGAGTTACGCCGAATATGCGCTCGCCAAACGCATGGCAAGAAGCGTCGAGGAAGTGCTCGAATTTCTGCAGAATCTGGCGCGCACGGCACGCGCCTCCGCCGAGCGCGAATTTGCCGAGCTTGCCGCCTTTGCCGGGCGGCCGCTGAATGCGTGGGATGTCGGCTTCTATTCCGAACGGCTGCAGCGCAGCCGCTACACGATCTCGCAGGAGGAGCTGCGGCCCTACTTCAGCCTGCCGCGGGTGCTCGCCGGACTATTCGAGGTCGCCGAACGACTCTTTGACGTGCGCATCCGTGCGCGCGAGGGCGTCGCGCTGTGGCATGCGGATGTGCGTTTCTTTGAGATCACGGATGCGGCCGGCCGCGTGGTCGGCAGCTTTTATCTCGATGCCTACGCGCGGCCCAACAAGCGCAGCGGCGCCTGGATGGATGAGTGCATCGGCAGAAAGCACCTGACGGCGGGTTCCACCCTGCCGGTCGCCTATCTCGTGTGCAATTTCCTGCCGCCCGCCGGGTCGCAGCCGGCGCTGCTGACGCATGACGACGTGCTGACGATGTTCCATGAGTTTGGACACGGCCTGCACCATCTTCTGACACGGGTGGATTACCCAAGTCTTGCCGGCATCAATGGCGTTGCCTGGGATGCGGTTGAGCTGCCCAGCCAATTCTTCGAAAACTACGCCTGGCAGCCGGACGTTCTGCAGCGCATGTCAAAGCACGTCGTGACAGGCGCACCGCTGCCGCAGCCGTTGCAGGAACAGCTCATCCA
>DATCBZ010000060.1:0-12655 GCA_036511555.1 Steroidobacteraceae bacterium | reverse complement strand
GCGGAGGCGCTGCTTGCCGAGCCGCAAATCGGCGCAAAAGAGGGCTTCTATTCCCCTGAAGAGCGCCTTTATCAACTGCGCGGCGCGCTGTACCGGGATTTACGCGTGCGTATCGACACCGGGATTCACACCGGCCGGATGTCGTTTGACGAGGCGGTAACGCTGTTTTCGCAGGTCGTCGACTTTCTGCCGGGAGCCTGTCCGGCGGCCAATCGTGGAGCTGATAATGCCAAGCGCGCGAGCTGCGCATCTGCTCTGGCTGCTGTTACCCGCTATTCACGCTGGCCGACACAGGCGATTACCTATCAGTTGGGGAAAGCGCAAATTTTGGCCCTACGCAAGCAGGCGCAGGACAGCCTCGGCGCGAATTTCTCCGCACAGCGTTTTCACTTGGAGTTCATGCGACAGGGCACCATTCCCGCCGGCTATTTCGGCGCTGAGCTCTTGCGCACTCTCAAAGAGGGAACGCCCTGACGTGATCGCGGACTAAATCGCGAGCAGCTCGCGTGCCGCGCGGCTGCCGCTCTGCAGAGCTCCTGCAACTGTCGCCGTCTCGCCTTGCGTATCGGTTGCTTCACCCGCGAAGAAGAGTGTATTTGCGATCGGGGCTGCAAGCTCGCTGCGCGCGCGGCCGCCGCCGACCGTGACGTAGCTGTAGGCACCGCGGGCAAACGGATCCTGCTGCCAGTCATGGTAGTAGGCGGCCTCGAGCTGATCTGCGACATTGCAGCGCATGCCAAACATCGTTTGCAATGCCGCGACCGCGCGCCCGATGATCTCGCCGGGTTCGGCATTGTTTGAGACGCGCAGTGCCCGCGGCCCGCCGGCCCAGGCGACCAGAAGCGGGGCGCGCAGCGGCATTTGAGTCCAAAAGGTTGGAAAATCGGCCTTTGTCGAATGAAAGAAGGCGGCGTCGCGAAACCGTCCGCCATCGAGTTCTTCCCAGAATGCGCGCGCAAAGTGCAGGTTAATCTTCATCACCGGACCTGACGCCAAGCCTTGCAGGGCCGGTTCCTTCTGTGTCAATGCGGGAGTGAAGCGCACGCCGCCGGGAGCCGTCGGCGGCAGCTGCAGCACCCCTAGTGGCAAGGTGATGATCGCCCGAGCGGCGCGGGCCCGGAAGGCTTTGCCGAGGAATGTCGCTGCGACTTCCACGCTTGCCTCCGACCAGCGCACCTCGTGCACTGCCGTCTGCATCTGCAGGCGCACATTGTCCCGGCGCAGTAAGTTGGCAAAGGTCGAAAGGAGAGACTCGTAGCCGCCCAGCGGATGCGACTGCGGTGCGTCGTCGTTCATCATCTGCGCGGTCCACTCGGCAACGATCGCACGGGCGCTGGCGCGACTCGTGTCGGCCGCGTCGAATCCCTGTGCCATCATTTTTGCGTAATCGCGCGCCTCGGGTGAGAGCTCCTTGCTTTGGCTTAGGAATTCATCGAACGACAGGTCCCTCTGCTCAAGCGCACGACTTGCGCGCATCGCCCGTTGGACGTCGTGAAAGAATTCATTGGTCTTTTGCAGCTCCCCATCATTGAGCCGCCAATGTGTGTCGGTCGATTCAATGGCAGTTTTGCCACCCTTCGTTAGGAAGGCCATCGTCGCGGGGGCGTAACCATGAATGAATTCGGCGCCATACTCGATCGGCGCGGCAAGGCCAGGCACGTGTTGCGTCCACATGCGCCCGCCGATTCGGTCGCGCGCTTCGAGGATGAGAATTTGGCGCCCCGACTCTACAAGTTCGGCGGCAGCGGCCAATCCTGCGCCGCCCGCGCCAATGATCAATACGTCGCTGTCTACGTCCGCCATCGCCATCGAATCGCCCCTAAATGAAACGGTAGAATGATCCCATGTCTGCCGCACGCGATGTTCCCATCGGACTCAATTGTCACGCTGTTTCAGCCTGCGACGCAGTACGCTCGGTGCACGCCACAGTGCATACCTCTGCCGGTCTTCTCACATTGAGCTATGTGCTCGACGCCGACCTCAAGCACTTACGTATTCCGGCGGCGAGCGCGCCTGCACGTACAAACGAGCTGTGGCGCCACACCTGTTTTGAAGCGTTCCTGCGTGAAGAGGGTGCACGCGGCTATCGCGAACTTAACTTCGCGCCTTCGCTCTCCTGGGCTATGTATCGATTCTCTGCGCCACGCGAGGGCATGCTCGCCGTCCCAGCCACGCTTGCTCCCCGGATCACGATTGCGCGCGGCGCTGCGGGACTTACGCTTGAGGCAATCGTCCTTCTACGTGACTTATTCCCTGCATCCGTCCCGCTCATGCTGCGCGTGGGGCTCGCGGCGGTGGTGGAAGACGAGAATGGTAGCCTTTCATACTGGGCTACGCGGCACGCGCCCGGAAAGCCCAACTTCCATCACCCTGACAATTTCACGCTCGAGATAGCCGTATGAAATTTGGCCTTGATCGGCTCCTTGAGGATCCGGCGTTGCGCGATCGGCTCAAAGGCCGACGGGTCGCGCTTCTGGCGCACCCCGCCTCAGTGACCGCCGATCTTACGCATGCGCTGGATGCGCTCATGGCGCAGGGCGATGTACGCATCGTTGCCGCCTTCGGTCCGCAGCACGGTTTGCGCGGCGACAAGCAGGACAACATGGTGGAGTCGCCCGAATTCGTCGATCCCGTGCACGGCATCCCCGTTTTCAGCCTCTACGGCGAGGTGCGTCGTCCGACTGCTGCCATGATGGAAAGTTTTGATGTCCTTTTGGTGGACCTGCAGGATGTCGGCTGTCGCATCTATACGTTTGTTACCACCCTTCTTTATGTGCTCGAGGAGGCGGCACGTTTTGGCAAGTCTGTCTGGGTTCTGGATCGCCCGAACCCGATTGGTCGCCCGGTGGAGGGGCTCCTGCTGCGAGCCGGCTGGGAGAGTTTCGTCGGCGCAGGGGCCATGCCGATGCGCCACGGGCTCACGCTCGGGGAGCTTGCCCGATGGTTCATCGCAAGCTCGAGGCTCGATGTGGATTGCGAGGTGGTAGCCATGCAGGGTTGGTCGCCCGGCACCCACCCGGGCTATGGCTGGCCGCTGGGCGTTCGCACCTGGGTGAATCCGAGCCCCAACGCCCCGAATCTGTGGATGGCGCGGGCGTACCCCGGGACGGTGATGCTCGAAGGGACCACACTCTCGGAGGGGCGCGGGACCACGCGGCCGCTCGAGTTGCTGGGGGCACCTGGTCTTGATGCCGGAGCTCTCCTTGCTGCGATGCACAATCTCGCTCCGAACTGGCTCACCGGTTGCCGTCTGCGTCGCTGCAGCTTTGAGCCCACCTTCCACAAGCACGTCGGGAAACTCTGCGCGGGATTTCAAATTCATGTAGAAGACGGCTCCTACAACCATCTCGCGTTCCGGCCCTGGCGCCTGGTCGCGCTTACGCTCAAGGCTCTGCGGCGCCTTCGCCCGGAATTTCCGATCTGGCGCGATTTCCCCTACGAGTACGTGCAGGATCGCCTGGCCTTCGATGTCATCAACGGCAGCGACCTTCTGCGTTCCTGGGTGGATGACACAGCGGCGACCCCAGCCGATCTTGATGCGTTGGCGGCCCGCGACGAGAAATCGTGGCGTGCCGAGCGATGCGATGTACTCCTGTATGAGGATTAAATGACTTCCTTGATTGCGCGTGCGGCGCTGTTTGGCAATCCGGTGCGATCCCAAGCGCGGTTGAGCCCGGATGGCCGCTATATCTCGTTTCTTGCGCCCAAGGATGGCGTCTTGAACGTATGGCTTGCGCCGTTTGGAAATTTGGACGCTGCACGGCCGATCACTCATGATAAAACCCGCGGCATCCGCGAGCACTACTGGGCTTTCACCGCATCCCATGTGCTTTACGTGCAGGACGAGGCTGGCGATGAGAACTGGCGTGTCTTAAGCGTTGATGTCGAAAGCGCCGCGCAGATTGATCTGACGCCGCTCGCAGGTGTGCAGGCACAACTCCTCGGGCTGTCTGCCGCGCGGCCACGCGTTGCGCTCATCGGACTTAATAATAGAAAGCCCGAATGGCACGATCTCTTTGAGATCGACGTCGTGACCGGCGAGCGAACGCTGGTCGAAACGAACGAGCATGAGTTTGCAGGCTACCTGGGGGATCTTGAACTTGCCCCACGCCTTGCGGTGAAGACACTGCCGGACGGGGGCGGCGAATTCTTTCGCCGCAATGGCGCCGGCTGGGAAAGTTTTCTCATCTACGGGCAGGCCGATAGCCTCACTACCCGACCGCTCATTGTTGCAGGGGACGGGACTGCGCTCCTGCTAAGCGCGTTAGGCCGTGATAAGGCGGCTCTCATACAGGTTGAGCTTGCAAGCGGAACCCAGAGCGTCATTGGGCATAGTGAGCGTGCAGACATCGCCGACGTGTGGCTCGACCCCCGCACACGCGAACTGCAGGCTTTTGCGGTCGACTATCTAACGAGCGAGTTCACGCCCTTAACGAGCGCCGCCGCGCGAGATATCGAGCTCCTGCGCGCGGCCCTTGGGCCGCAGTTTTCGATCACCAGCCGCACGCTTGACGACAGCACTTGGGTTGTTGTGGTCGATGATCCGGCGCGTGCGCCATCGAATTATCTGTACCAGCGCGCCAGCGGCCGCGTGACGAAGCTCTTTGACCAACGTCCGGAGCTGGCTGCTGCGCCGCTGCAGCCGATGCAGGCACTTGAGATCCGCGCCCGCGATGGGTTAACGCTGGTGTCGTATCTCACCCTGCCAGCAGGGTCGGCGGGCACGCGGCCTCAAATGCCGCTGCCGATGGTGCTCGACGTGCATGGCGGTCCCTGGGCACGTGACAGCTACGGATTCAATGCCGAGCACCAGTGGCTTGCCAATCGCGGCTACGCCGTACTGACCGTCAACTATCGCGGCTCCATGGGTTTTGGCAAGAATTTCGTCAATGCAGGCGATGGCGAATGGGCCGGCAAAATGCACCACGACCTTCTCGATGCCGTCGCCTGGGCGGTCGCAGAGAAGATTGCCCAGGCCGACAAAGTCGCCATTTATGGCGGCTCTTACGGCGGCTACGCGGCGCTCGTCGGGCTTACTTTTACGCCTGATGAGTTTGCTTGCGGCGTCGATCTGGTCGGACCCTCAAATCTCATCACGCTGCTTGGGTCGATACCGCCTTACTGGAAAGCATTCTTCGAGGACATGGCGCGGCGGGTGGGCGATCCGCGCACGATAGCTGGAAAGGCGCTGCTCAAGGCGCGCTCGCCCCTCTCATACGTTGAGCGCATCAAGCGGCCGCTCCTCATTGTCCAGGGCGCAAACGATCCACGCGTGAAGCAGGCCGAAGCTGATCAAATCGTCGCAGCGATGAAGGCCAAAAACATGCCAGTGACCTATGCGCTCTACGCGGACGAGGGCCATGGCTTTGCCCGAGCGCAGAATCGGCTGTCCTTCTACGCCATCGCTGAAGCGTTCCTGTCGAAGTATCTGGGTGGAGTTTTTGAGCCGATTGGCGCGGACTTCGACAATTCGAGCGTCGTGTTCCCCGAGGGCGCTGCGCTCGTACCCGGACTGAGCGCGGCAGTTGCGCTGCGGCAGCCGAGCGGAGCTTCGTAGCGCCTATGCAAAGCGCACGCGACATCACAAGCTACCGCAAGTTCTGGGCCGCGCGCTTTGGCACGGCACCGTTTCTGCCGACTTCGCGCGCGGAAATGGATGCGCTGGGCTGGGACAGTTGCGACATCGTCCTCGTAACCGGCGACGCTTATGTGGACCATCCAAGCTTTGGCATGGGTGTCATCGGCCGCGCGCTTGAGGCACAGGGATTTCGCGTCGGCATCATTGCCCAGCCGGATTGGCACGGCACCGCGTCTTTTGAGGCTCTTGGCTGTCCGAACCTTTTTTTCGGCGTCACCTCCGGCAACATGGACTCCATGGTGAACCGCTATACCGCTGAGCGGCGCATCAGGAGCGATGATGCCTATACGCCCGGCGGTGCCGGCGGCAAGCGCCCGGACCGCGCCGTCATTGTCTATGCGCAACGCGTGCGCGAGGCGTTCAAGAGTGTGCCGATCGTCATCGGCGGAATTGAAGCTTCCCTGCGGCGCATTGCGCATTTTGATTATTGGTCTGAGAAGGTGCGCCGCTCGATCCTCCTGGATGCGAAAGCCGATCTCCTCGTTTATGGCAATGCTGAGCGCCAAGTGTGCGAGCTTGCCCATCGGCTTGCGGCCGGCGAGAGCATTGCAGATATTACTGACCTGCGCGGTACGGTGTTCACGCGCGCGGTGTTGCCACCGGACTGGATCGAGATCGACTCGACTCATTTAGATGCGCCAGGACCACTCAATCCGCCGCTTGATCCCTATGCCATGCAGCCGGACGCCGCGCAGCAGGGTGGCCGCGGGCAGGAACAAGCTCCCGGGATGCAGCCGGTGCGCTTTATTCGCAATGTGAAGAACGTCAACCGCGATAAAAGCTTCATTCGCATGCCCTGCTACGAGGCAGTAAACGAAGATCCGGTGCTGTATGCACACGCCTCGCGGATCCTGCACCTGGAGTCGAATCCCGGAAATGCACGCGCGCTCGTGCAGCGTCACGGCAATTTAGAGGTGTGGCTGAATCCGCCGCCCATACCGCTCACGACCAAAGAGATGGACTGGGTATACGAGTTGCCGTATCAGCGCCGTCCGCATCCTTCCTACGGCGCAGCCGTAATCCCCGCCTACAAGATGATCCGCTTTTCGATTTCCATACAGCGTGGTTGTTTTGGCGGCTGCACGTTTTGCTCAATTACCGAGCACGAAGGACGCATCATTCAGAATCGCTCTGAGGAGTCCGTGCTGCGCGAGATTGGGCAGGTGCGCGACACGGTCCCGGGCTTCACGGGAGTCATCTCGGATCTGGGTGGCCCCACTGCCAACATGTACCGCCTCGCCTGCAAGAGCCGCGAGATCGAGAGTGCCTGCCGGCGCCCATCGTGCGTGTTTCCGGGCATTTGCCCGAATCTCAATACCGATCACGCACCGCTGATACGGCTATATCAGCGCGCCCGGGCGCTGCCTGGTATTAAGAAGGTACTGGTCGCCTCGGGCGTGCGCTATGACCTTGCGGTGGAGTCGCCTGACTATGTGAAGGAACTGGCGCAGCACCATACGGGCGGTTACCTGAAGATTGCGCCCGAGGCACTTGCAGACGGGCCGCTGTCAAAGATGATGAAGCCGGGCGTCGGCGCCTACTACAAATTCAAGGACCTCTTTGACCGCTACTCGAAGGAGGCGGGCAAGGAGCAGTATCTCATTCCGTATTTCATTGCGGCGCACCCGGGAACCTCCGACGAGGACATGTTGGAGCTGGCGCTGTGGCTCAAGAAAAACCGCTACCGCGCCGATCAGGTACAGGCTTTTCTGCCGTCGCCGATGGCCACCGCCACAGCGATGTATCACAGCGGCAAGAATCCGTTGCAGCGCATCACACGCAAGAGCGAAGAGGTGCGCATTCCGAAGGGCTTGAAAGTACGGCGCCTGCATAAGGCGTTTCTGCGCTACCACGATGCCAACAACTGGCCTATTCTGCGCGAAGCCTTACGGCGTATGGGTAGAGCGGATCTCATCGGCAATGGCAAGCAGCAACTGGTGCCCGTGTGGCAGCCGCCGGGAACGGGGGATACGCCCGAGGGCAAGCGCGCTGGCAAGAACGTGCGGCCATTTCGTACCCAGCACACGCGCTAGGCCGCTGTAGGCAAAGTTTGAAATAGGCCTAACAGCGTGCGTGGTTCAACCCTGATTTTGCTTGCTCTTGCGGCACTGACGTTTGGCGCGCTGGCACTCGTTGCGCCCCCGGCTGCGGCGCAAAGCCACGCGGCTGGCGTGCGTCCCCCTGCGACGCTACTTGAGATCAGTGGCGCAATCGGACCGGCTACCTCGCGCTACGTCGAACGCGGCCTGGAAGCCGCCGCGGCACGCGGCAGCCCGCTCGTCATTCTGCGAATGGATACGCCCGGCGGCCTCGACACGTCGATGCGCGACATCGTTCGAGCGATCCTCGCGTCAACGATCCCTGTTGTAACGTACGTTGCGCCATCGGGCGCACGCGCCGCGAGCGCCGGCACCTACATTCTCTATGCAAGCCACATCGCCGCCATGGCCCCGGCAACGAATGTCGGCGCTGCAACTCCGGTATCACTCGGTGGCGAGGAGACACACCCGCTGGGTGGCGCACCAAGCAAGGACACTCGCCCTGCGAATCCCGAACCGGGCACGCCCATGGAACGCAAGGTCGTTAATGACGCTGCGGCATATTTGAAGAGCCTCGCCGAGCTTCGCGGCCGTAACGTCGACTGGGCAGAGCAGGCGGTACGTGGCGCTGTCAGTCTCTCGGCGAACGAGGCTTTGAAGGACCACGTGATCGATCTCATAGCACGCGATGTGCCTGATCTGCTCGCGCAGCTTGACGGCCGCGAAGTTCAGGTTACAAATCGGACGGTGAAGCTTGCGAGCGCAGGCTTAAGTGTCGAACGCGTGCAACCGGACTGGCGCACCCAGCTCCTCTCTGTCATCACCCATCCGACAATCGCCTACGGGCTTCTCTTAATTGGGCTCTACGGCCTCCTACTTGAAGGCTACAATCCCGGCGTCATGTTCCCCGGCGTAATCGGCGTCATATCCTTGATGGTGGCACTGTTCGCTTTGCAGATTCTGTCGGTGAACTATGCGGGACTTGCGCTTGTCGTGTTGGGTGTCGGCATGATCATTGCGGAATTTCACGTGCCGGCCTTTGGCTCGCTGGGGCTGGGCGGTCTGGTGGCATTCGTGGTCGGCTCCATTATTTTGTTCGATTCGCAGACGCCGGGCATGGCAATCGGTTTGCCACTGATCGGTGGCATAGCAACCGCGGGAGGGCTTGTCGTGCTCGCCATAGTCTTTTTGGGGGCGCGGGCGCAACGCCGTCCGGTGGTGACCGGCGAGCGGGTCATGCTGGGTCAGACCGCCGAAGTCGTCGAAGACTTCGAAGAAAAGGGACAAGTGCGCTTCGCAGGTGAACTTTGGAATGCGCACACGACGGTGCCGCTGCACGTCGGTCAGCAGGTTCGCATTGTCAGAATTGAAGGTCTCGGACTGTGGGTCGAGCCTGTTTGAGACCTAGGAGAAGCTTATGCCGTTTATCATTGTTGTCGTCGTGTTTGTCGGTGCGCTCTTCTTCACGACCGTTAAGGTATTGAATGAATACGAGCGCGGCGTGATGTTTACCCTGGGCCGCTTCACCGGCATCAAAGGCCCGGGCCTCGTGCTCGTTGCACCAATGGTGCAACAGATGCGTAAAGTGGACCTGCGCGTTATCGTGCTTGATGTGCCAAAACAGGACGTTATTTCACGCGACAACGTCTCTGTGAAGGTCAACGCAGTAGTGTATTTTCGCATCGTCGACCCGGGCAAGGCGATTATTCAGGTCGCGAACGTCTTTGAAGCGACGAGCCAGCTGGCGCAGACCACTTTGCGCTCGGTGCTGGGTCAGCACGAGATGGATGATCTACTGTCGCAGCGCGACAAGCTTAATGCCGACATCCAACGCATCCTTGACCAGAGCACTGAGGCCTGGGGCATCAAGGTGACAAAAGTTGAGATCAAGAATGTTGACCTCGATGAGACGATGATCCGTGCTATGGCAAAACAGGCCGAGGCTGAGCGGACTCGCCGCGCGAAGATCATTCACGCCGAAGGCGAGAGCCAGGCCGCCGAGATGCTGGTGCAGGCAGCGCGTTCGCTTTCGCAGGAGCCCGCAGCCATGCAGTTGCGATATCTGCAGACACTTGCTGACATCTCCAATGAGAAGAGCTCGACAATAGTCTTCCCGTTGCCGCTGGATCTCATCACCCCGCTCATGAAAATCCGCCAATGAGGCTCAATAGCGGCAGGATATTGATGCTCGCCGGCTGTCTGCTGGCGCTTGGCACCTTGCTCGATGCGTTCGGAACGCACGCATTGCAAGGACA
Organism: Steroidobacteraceae bacterium; assembly: GCA_036511555.1. Classification (GTDB taxonomy): domain Bacteria; phylum Pseudomonadota; class Gammaproteobacteria; order Steroidobacterales; family Steroidobacteraceae; genus PALSA-1196. Next base: position 2,723 of record DATCBZ010000060.1, on the reverse strand, counting down.
GCTGCCTCCGGATCGGATGAACTTCTATACCATCGCGGTTCACTATCAGTTCATTCATGCCCTCGGGCTCTTGGGGATCGGTCTTCTGGCGCGCACCATGGACTCGGCGTTGCTGCGCTGGGCGGCGGCAATCGTGCTTGCCGGCATCTTGTTTTTTTGCTCAAGCCTCTACGCCATGTCCTTTGCCGCGCCGCGGGCTCTTGGGGCTGTCACCGCCTCGGGCGGTATGGCCCTCATCCTGGGTTGGGCATTGTTCGCATTTACGGCCTGGCGCGACCGCCAAAGCTGAACGTCGCGCGCCGCAATTACGAATCGTATAGACCCTGATGGCCTTCGCAAGATAACGGGTTTGGGGTGGCCGCCGCGGGGCGGGGAATCCTCAGCATGAATAAATTGCGCGCGGCTTTTCTGCTCGGAGGTTTGGCCGTGTTGACCGCTTGCGCACACGAACAGCCGCACGCGTTGGTGTCGGATAAGCCTGTGGCGCTGTCTCATCCGGCGCGGATCGGTCCCTGGGGAGTCGACCTTGCGGCACATGACGCCACGGTGCGGCCGGGAGATGATTTCTTCCGATACGCAAATGGACATTGGCTCGATACGCACGAAATTCCTGGCGATCGCGCCCGCTGGGGCTCATTCGATGCGCTTGATGAGGATGCGCAGAAAAAAGTTCACGAATTGATCGTGGCGCTACCGGCCGCAGCGCCGAGCGGCAGTATCGAGAGGCAGGTGAGCGATTTCTATCGCGCCTATATGGACACCGCTGCTATCAACCGCGCGGGCCTTGCGCCTGCCGAGCGAGCGCTCGAGGCGATTAGCGGGGCGCGCACGCACCGCGATGTGGCAACGCTCATGGGCCGACCCGATCTGGAATTGAAGTCGCCCATCCAGCTTGCAATTCGCCCCGATGAGAAGAATCCGAACCGCTACATCGTGTCGCTCAGCGAGAGCGGTTTGGGATTGCCGGATCGCGATTACTACCTCAAGGATGATGCTGTGTACGCGGACATTCGCGCGAAGTACCGCGCGCATATCGAGCGCATGCTGGCATTGGCGGGTGATGCGGACGCCGCAGCCGAAGCACAGGCGATTGTCGGTCTTGAGACTGAGATCGCAAAGCTGCATTGGCCGGTCGCCAAGCGCCGCGAGCGCCGGTTGACCTACAACCTGCGCGCTCTTTCGGACCTCGTCGACCTGGCACCAGGCTTCGGCTGGCTCGATCTCCTCGCCGCGGCAGGTGTGGTAGGCCAGAACGAGGTGATCGTGCGCGAGCTCGACGCGGTCGCGAACCTAGGCGTCCTGGTCGGCGAGGTACCGGTTGCGCAGTGGAGAAGCTATCTGCGATACCACTATTTGGTCGGTGTTGCGGATCTTTTGCCGACGCCCTTCGGCGCTGAACGCTTTGACTTCTACGGCCGCACTTTGAACGGCCAGAAAGTTGAACGGGAGCGCTGGAAACTTGCGGTGAGCGCCCTCAATTCTGCCCTTGGCGAGGCGGTCGGACAGCTTTACGTCGAGCGCAATTTCACGCCGGAAGCGCGTGCGCAGGTGCTCGCTCTGGTGGAGAATCTGCGCAGTGCCTACGGCACGAGAATTCGCAAACTGCCGTGGATGAGTTCGGGCACGAAGAAGGTTGCGCTGCAGAAGCTTGCAACCTTTCGTCCCAAGATCGGCTATCCCTTGAAGTGGCGCGATTATTCGGGTCTTGAGATTCGATCCGACGATGCTTTCGGCAATGAGACGCGCGCAGCCGTGTTTGAATGGCGGCGAAAGGCGGCGCGCATGAATTTACCCACCGACCGCGATGAGTGGGGAATCACGCCGCAAACCATCAATGCCTATTACAATCCCACCTTCAACGAAGTGGTATTTCCGGCGGCAATTTTGCAGCCGCCGTTCTTTGATCCCGATGCGGATCCGGCAGTCAATTACGGCGGCATCGGCGCGGTGATTGGTCACGAGATGGGGCACGGCTTCGACGATCAGGGTGCAAAATCGGACGCGCAGGGGGTATTGCGAACCTGGTGGAAGCCCAAGGACGAGGCGGCGTTCAGAAAGCTGGTTGCTCAGTTGGCCGCGCAGTATGACGGCCTCGAAGGTCTGCCGGGACTGCACGTGAACGGCCGCCTGACGCTCGGAGAGAATATCGGCGACTTGGGCGGCCTGTCGATTGCCTACGCGGCCTACCATTTGTCACTCAACGGCGCGCTCGCCCCAGTGATTGACGGACTGTCTGGCGATCAACGGTTCTTTCTTTCATGGGCGCAAGTATGGCAGGCCCTATATCGCGATGCGGCACTGCGAAAACAGCTCCTGAGCGATCCACACAGCCCGCCGCAGTTTCGCGTCAACGGCGCCGTTCGCAACATTGATGCGTGGTATGCCGCGTTCCACATTCAGCCCAGCGATCGCCTATATCTTCCGCCAGAGGGACGTGTGCACATCTGGTGAGCTTTGTGTCCGGACTGCCGATTGATGCTGCGCTGCCTGCGCTGGCGCGCGCGTTGGCCGATCACGGAGTCGCGGTACTGCAAGCCCCGCCCGGCGCCGGCAAAAGCACGGTTGTTCCTCTTGCGCTCCTCGATGAGCCTTGGGCGCGGCACAAACGCCTCGTCATGCTTGAGCCGAGAAGACTTGCGACGCGTGCCGTGGCGCACCGGATGGCTGCCACGCTCGGAGAGAACGTCGGCGAAACGGTCGGTTACCGCATGCGGCTCGACTCG